>JAUWCK010000053.1 GCA_030609345.1 Methanosarcinales archaeon
GTTTCGAATATCTAAAAACGCACTGGTCAGAACCAGAGCACCAGATGACGTGACGCCCCCGCTCTGCCCGGAAAAGTTAAAACAGTGACGACGAAGTCAGATTATGATCGAAGGGAGAAACGTTCTGGTGACCGGCGGCGCGGGTTTCATCGGCAGCCATCTCGCAGAGAAGCTCGCAAGCGAATGCACGGTAACAGTACTTGATAATCTCAGTACAGGGAAGAAGAAGAACCTGCCAGAGAATGCGACATTCGTAAACGGCGATCTTAGTGATTTTGATCTGCTCAAAAAGACGATTGACGATGCAGGGATCGATCTGATCTTCCATATCGGCGCGAACGCATCTGTGCCGAATTCTGTGGAGAACCCGAGATACGACTTTGACGCGAACGCTCTTGGCACGTTTAACGTCCTGACAGCGTCTCTCGATTCGGATGTCGCAAAGGTGGTGTACGCATCCACTGCCGCGGTCTATGGCGAACCAGTCTACACCCCAATCGACGAAGATCATCCGCTCCATCCGATATCGCCTTACGGTGCATCGAAGCTTGCAGGCGAACGGTACGGGTTCGCGTTTAAGGAGACGTACGGACTTGCGTTTGCAGCGATACGGATATTTAACACCTACGGGACAAGGCAGCCGAGATACGTGATGTACGATTTCATACATAAGCTGCGAGCAAACCCAGAACTACTTGAGGTTCTCGGCACAGGCGAGCAGATCAGGGATTACTGCTACGTCTCTGACATGGCAGATGCCTTTGTGCTGGTTGCAGAGCGCGGTGAGGGCGTGTACAATGCCGCCGGCGGAAGCCCGACGTCGATCAAGCATCTCGCCGAGTTGATGGTCTCGATCATATCGCCGGAAGCCGAGATACGGTACGGTGGCAGGACATGGGCTGGCGATGTGAACACGCTGTACGCGGATATCACGCGGATTAAGGATCTGGGCTTTGAACCGAAGGTCGGGTTCGAGGAAGGTGTCAGGACGATGATTGCGTGGTTCGAGGATGCCTGATGGGCACAACCAAACATGTACGCGCTGATAAACGAATCTCACGAATAAACTTCGAGCAGAGGGTATTTTAGCCACCTGGGGATACCTCACAATATTACCGAACCAACAGCCATCCCTTCCGGATGTCGGACGATACCGTTTCAGGAGCGATTGATGGGCTTAACCGATGCTGTGTGGACAAGATTTAAATATCAAATGCGACCAGATATATATTGGTGAGGTAGCTGTGAAAATCAACATCGCGTTAGTGGTGCAGGAGGGGATGAAAGACAATCTTCAGAAACTTGTCAACGATCATAAAGCGTTTCTTTCGGACAATTGCATCATATCCACGAAAGGAACGGCTGAGTATCTTCATAAAAAGACAGAAATTACAGTAACTAAGGCAGTCAGTTCCGGGCAAGAGGGAGGCGACATAAACATAGCAAATATGGTATTGGAAGGCGACATCGACATTGCAATATTCTTGCTAAATCCCATACGGTACTTTCCGCATTGTCAAGATGCTTATGCATTGATGCGGGTGTGCAACTTCAAGGACATCCCTCTTGCAATGAATATGAGAACGGCTTATATGATATTGTCAAGCATTTCACGCGAAAGTTGACAATCGTCCCCGCTACAGGTCATCGATCCGGACGGGCGAATCCTGCAAGATGGGGATCAATCTTCCGTAACGACCCAGACCCCTTCCATGATCCAGTTCTCGCTTCCCCGCATTATGATCTCCTCGGGAACCGTGCTGAGCGCTGCGATCGCTTCGTCCTCTGTCATCCCGAAGATCGTTCCAAGCGCGATCATCTCCCTGGGCGCCCGGAGGTCGTAGATCGACTGCGCATTGCTCGCAAGGATCATCGGCGCACCATACTTGCGTGCGAGCTTGAGGTTGTGCCTGAAATTCGTGAGTGCTCGAACCCGCGCCCTTCCGCGCATCCTGATTATTGAATCGAGATTGAACTCGATCGCCACCCTGTTTTCAGATGCAAACCGCATGAGCACATGATTCAGTCGCTCGTCCGGATGCGACAGGATATCGACAGCGCGGCTCTCGAGCGCTGCACGGTTGATCTTCTCGTTTCCGCCGTGCACAGCAAGCACAGAGACGCGGGGACGGTATCTCTGGATCATCTGCATCAGGTGGTGCGGGTTCTTTGCGACGATCTCGATCCCTGAATAGACCTCGATTTTGGGATGATCGGTCGTCCCCGGTTTCTGCGGCTGGTGCGGTGTGTGATTCGTGATTGCGATTCCCGCGTAGCCGTATCCGGATGCGATCTCTGCCATCGCTTCTGGTGAGTCGCTGCATTCGGGCGCGGTGTGGATGCTAAAGTCGTAGAATTTTTGGGTGCGCATGGGCATTTCGGTCAGCGTAATTTCTTTATAATATCCGATACTGCAGGCGAATCTATAATTTGATCGCACCGCCCGCCGCCTGCAGGATCATAAGCGCATCCAGTGATGTTACCTTGTCGTCATCGTTTACGTCCGCGGCGGGATCGTATCCGCGGCTGCCTGCTGCTATTTGCAAGCATATAAGTGCGTCCGCTGGAGAGACATCGCCGTCGCCATTAAGATCGCCTGACAATGTTGTGTTTGTATCTGCGCTCAATCTAAACGTTGCAAGATTCTCCGCCTCTTGGCGACCATCCAGCGCGTTCCATGATACGATATCCACATAATACAGCCCCTCATCTGCTACAGTACTATCCCACATATTCCCATAATTCTTATCTCCTGCTGCGCCATCGCTATGCAATCCATCATCAAATAGTTCCAAATCACAAATAGTGGTTTCGTCTGGATGCTGGATCGTTGCCTCAATCTTTTTAAGTGCTGTAGTTCCCATCCTCGCAAATATTATGAATTGCGTCCCCGCAGTTCCAGATGTTGGTGTGACACTGACCGGTGAATTCGTCCAATGCTCACGAGGTTCGGATGTATAGCTATTATCGCTATTTGTTGTGAAGAGATATGTTCCATATACCATATCATAATATATATTTGTATCTATGTAATCCGTGATGGGTTCTATATCATTATCTTCCAGAACATATCCGCTTTCAACTGTGTGATCTTGGCTTGAACTGGTAGTCTGTCCTGTATACAATGATGCCGTAACTGTTACTTTCCCACCAACTGATACACCCAGTATAGATAACCCAAAGTTTGTCGCCACGGTTTCGTTTACTTCCATTGTAAACGTTAATTCACTCGAATTGGTTAGTGTGGTTGTGCGGGCGTGTCCGGTGGATGGCCCGCCTGTGAAGGACAGTGTCCTTTCATATTCTGTTCTGCCCGCCTCATCACCGTCTATGCGATTATCAAAACCCATATCAAGACCCAAGACGCGTGATCTCCACGGCTCCTCTACATTTTCACTGATCCATGCACCCGTTTTTACAAATTCTGACGAACGGACAATCCAATATCTGAAAACGTTTTCAGAACTGATAAACTGGTGGTGAGGGTCTGTTCCGTTACTGTACCACGTTGTTCTGTTGATAAACTGATAATGGACGACCCATTCTTCACCGAAAAAAGTATCCCCATAACCGGGACCCATTGCACCGGGTTCTTCTGTTTTTGGTGTCTCGATTCGATCCGCGGTCTCAATACTGATCTCAACCCCTCCGGATTCAGTGGTAGACATATTTACGCTGCTCGACGAATCAACACCTTGCCCAAACCATTTGGCATGAGCTTCGATTGTTGTGGATGCCGATGTTCCAAAATCAAATTCTGATCCGATGGAAGACTTAACCGATTCTTCCATGTACGAATAACTCCCGTCTCCATTTGGATCGTGCAAAATGAGATATACCGCGTATGGGATTGTTGTAGTCCCTTCATCAAGGATCTCTTCTTCCACGATCACCGGTTTGCTGATGATACGCTTAACGAATGGGTAGAATCTAATCGCGGTGGTGTCGTCTGCGATCCTGAAGTACATATCACCCATGATGTGTTCCCAAGTACCTGCATCCAAATCGATCGAGCCATCATTCTCCATGATGATGCCGTATTCACTTACTGATTTAACCTCCATCTCGCCGTATCCGTCACCGGTGTCTATGGAGAGGGGATCATCTGATATCTGGAATATGCCGTCGATTACCACCATGTAATCCTCTGCACCAGAAAGGATGCTTGAGACGTGGACTGCGATGATCGGGACGTCTGTAACGGTCCCAAGGTCTTTTGCATACACAAGAGTGTCTGGCACATCGGTGATCATGGTGTTGTTAGAAACCGATTTTCCATTCCGTAGTAGTTCAAATTGCGCCTGCTTCCCACTAACGTCGGGTTGTATAAACTTTAATTCATACCCTTCTTCCAACTGGAGTGACGCACCTGTGGAGATGACCCAGTTATCCTCAACATCGAGCAGAACCTTGCTCAGCATATTCTTTGAAATAAGGCTTATGGTTTTGTCTGTTATCTCATCATCAGTCTCAGTTCCATATCCTGCGAAATACCTCTCGGTCATAAACTCGATCACTTTGTATTGACCCCATTTGCTCAACTCAAAACTGGAATAGGTCGTTGTAGTGGTGTACACAAGGTCGCCTTTATCGATGACTCGGTCAATATTCGGTCCGGTTAGTGTACCAGCAGCAATTCTCAGTGTCTCTGTTGCTACATTGTGGTCCAGATCATACCAGAGACCTGCAAAATCGGTAGCATCCCATATTATGTCTACAGTCTGCGCCCCCACCAAATTATGAACTTCACCGCGAATCTCGTAGAACCCATTATCAGTGTATTTGATGAACGGATAGAATCTGATCACATTTGGATCATCTGCGGTCTTGAGACACATGTTACCCATAATGCGTTTGGTGGTGCCAGTGTCCAGATCGATGGTAGTTTCGTTATTTTCGAGAACTATCTGGGCAGAACTTACATTCATAACCTCCATAGCGCCGAACTCATCACCAGTATCGATTTCCAGCACATCATCATCGATCAGGAACACGTACATGACCTGTGTGATGTTGGTATCAGTTCCTCTGAACACAGCACGCACATAGCAGGAGAATACAGGAATATCATCTTCTCCACCGATGTCTGCAGTGTACGTATATACATCACCGGGTGAAACGACTTTGTTATAGAGTTCCAGTCCATTTTTGCTCAAACAAAATCGTACCTCATCTCTTTCAAGGTCGATTTCTTTAGCAGTGAGACTGAATCCGCCACCAATATCCCAAGCATCGCCTGTTGCTAAGGTCTTCACGTCATTATCCTCAAATTCGACCAGAAGTTTGCAGAGTTTATCTGCCTTGCCAGCGATCGCCACACGTTGCTCCCCCACCCAGCCTTCGGTATAATATCCCGCATCCCCAACGGTTAGTCCCTCATTCTCATAGAGTACATATTGCTGATAAGTAGGGTGGGTTTGATATATCAAGCAGTTCTCAGCGATGGTTCGATCCCATGGCGCGGATAATGTGCCAGCCACGATGCTGAGTTCCTCGGTCGCCAGATCATCATCCAGATCATACCAGAAACCAGCAAAATTAGTGGCATTCCATACTATATCAGCGGATTGTGCAGCCGTCAGATTCACAAACTCACCACGTATCTGTAACTCAAACTCGCTTTCGGCGGATGACAGATCGATGGTAACATTGACAGCGCTTCCGCCCCACCCAAGAAACTCGCTGAACTCAATCGGATCACTGATTCCTATTCTTTCGTTACTGGTAGCATCGAACATACGAGCCACAACGACCATATCAACCCAATCCCACCCATCACTCAAATTGGTAAGATTATACCAACCAACCGTGCCGCCAGTCCCGTTAGAAGTTGTGGTGACCAGCGGCTCTCCGTACACGTCATCGACGATCTCTCCGACGGTGCCGTTCTCCGGATACCAGTAATGAAGTTCAACCGTTGCATTGGGTATTCCTGCGTGGTTTTCATCCGATACGAATCCCGGGATTGTGTATCTCTCCTCGCGCAACGTTTCAAACCGGATATAGATATTCTCGGTCGGTTCTATCGATGTGAAATTCCATGTTATGGTGTTGTTTTCAAAGACGTAGCCATCCGGGGCGATTTCAGTTATCCAGTCCGGCTCTATGTCGTGAAGCACTATCGTGATGTTTGCCTCTTCGATGACACCGCCCCATGCTGCGCCTGTTTTCAGTACGTATGTGAACCAGTGGCTTGCCATCCTGCCGTAGTTTCCGTAATAACTGAGCGGCACCCAGTAACTGACTCCAACATCCTGTATCTCCATCTCGTCAAAACTCATATTCCATACCATCCACTGACTCCCGTTCACGTCCATCATCTCGGTTTCCACCGGTTGGGAATCCACATAAGCCTTAAAATCCTCTAACGGATATGTATACGGTCCGTCGCCAATCCAATCCCATCCAAGCCCGACTGGAAAGCCCACGAGCATACTTTCGTTTTCTCCAGGGTTCATCAGCGTGAAATTGCACTTTACGGTAGCATTTTCTATACACAGGTCTATGTGCACTGTTTCGTTTACCATCTGCACGTTGGTTACATTGACTGGCTGCATAGTCTCACCCTGTGCGTTTGGAGGTGCTATATCTCCAACGGCAGTAGTTGACAGAAAAATAACAGATATTGCCAAAACAATGGCAATTTTACCGATGATTAATGTGTGTTTTTCCATGATATCGCCCATTAACTGATTTTATTTAATATTCGATTCTGGTTTCAATTCCCTTTTCTAAATTCTGCCATTTCGCAACCGCGCCGACGCCGCTCGTGAGTGCCAGTAATAATATGATTTCGATAATTTGTTTCATAATTTGCCACTCGAAATCCAATACCGCAAACAATGTGCTTTTAATACATAAACCTACCGCCGTCGCACCACGTCCCCTCTGATTTGCTCGCTTTAAGATGTTGCAGAAGAGATCGCGAACGTGGCGCGGGTAAGTTGTTGAGGGAAATATTAAAATACAATACAGTTCACCATATCTATCGATCGGGCCCGTAGCTTAGCCAGGTGGAGCGCACGGCTGATAATACTTGCAAACACCGTTTGCTACGAACAGAAACCGTGAGGTCCTGCGTTCGAATCGCA
>JAUWCK010000022.1 GCA_030609345.1 Methanosarcinales archaeon
TCTTTGATTCCAAAATCCCGATCGTATCCGCGGTCGGGCATGAGACTGATGTCACGATCTGCGATTTCGTTGCCGACCTGCGTGCGCCGACGCCATCAGCGGCTGCCGAGATCGTGGTGCCTGACAGGGAGCAGCTCCGGCAGCAGATCGCGGGGCACAAGATCAGACTCGATCATGCGATCCGGCGAACGGTTGAGATGTCCAGGGATCGGCTGGCGCGTGCAGAGCGTGGCGTTGTGCATCCGAGAGACCGGATCAACCAGTTACGGCAGTACATCGACGAACTGACACGGCAGATGCACACAACGGTTACGCACCGGCTACAACTGCGCAGAAAGGATCTCTCCATGCTCGGGGCGACGCTTCACGCATTAAGCCCGCTCAACCACCTGCAGCGCGGATACAGCATCGTTTTAAGGATGCCGGATCGAGCGGTAGTAAACACCATCGACGCCGTGTCAGCAGGAAGCGACCTACAGATACTGGTAACGGATGGAAAGATCGGATGCCGGGTACGTGAAATAAAGGAGGGCTGGGACCATGAGTGAGAATGAGGATATTACATTTGAGGATGCACTTGCCGAACTGGAAGATATCGTGCATGAACTGGAGGAGTCAGGATTAACGCTCGAAGACGCTCTTTTGAAGTTCGAGACCGGAGTTAAACTCTCGAGACTCTGCAACAAGGAACTGGACGATGCCGAGATGCGGATCGAGCAACTGACCGAAGGCGAGGAAGGGGTGCGAACAGAGCGAGTGGAGATCGAGTGAATCGGTGCATCAGTCCCAGAACTGCAACGTCTGCACATAAGTCCGCTCCGCTTATCCTGCACACCCTGCGGCGGGGCTTTATATCTTGAAGATGACAACAACTGAATCCATAGCCGGAATCGACGTTTACCTCTCGAGTTCGCCAGGCATCGGCGGCGTAGTCCGTTCGGATGCGTCCGACTTCCGGGTTACAGAGGTCTGGGCTCCCGAAAAAGTCACGGATGCAGAAAACGGGAAGTATCTCATCGTAAAACTCACAAAGAAGAACTGGGACACTCACCATCTGATCAGGGACCTCTCGAGATGGTTCAGGGTCAGCAGATCCAGGTTCGGATGGGCTGGCACCAAGGATACGCGGGCTGTAACCACCCAGAGGATCGGTATCTGGGATCCGGATCGCGCCATCGAGGCAAAGATTCCCAATTTCCGCATCCCAAACGCCAAACTCGAGATCATCGGGCGGTCGAACCGGAAGATCAGTCTCGGCGATCTCTGCGGCAATAGGTTCAGGATCACAATACGGGGGATCGGTGAAACCGAAGAAGAAGTCAGGGATCGCGTAAATCGCGTAACCGGTGAACTCTCGCACGCGGGCGGGATGCCTAATTTTTATGGCATGCAGCGGTTCGGAACAATCCGCCCGATCACACACGAAGTTGGCAGACTCATCGTATCAGGCGATTTCAAGGGCGCGATGATGACGTACCTTGCAAAACCGTTTCCAGATGACCGATCTTATGAAATACGCAGACGTCTGTGGGATACTCATGATTTCAAAGCGGCGCTGATCGAGTTTCCGGATCATCTGCGGTACGAGCGCGCAATGTTAAACCATCTGGTCAAACAACCGGATGATTACATCGGCGCATTTCGTGTGCTGCCAAAAAACCTTCTGAGAATGTTTACACACGCATACCAGTCATTCATATTCAATAAAATCCTGAGTAAGCGCATAAAAGAGGAGATGCCACTAAATCAGGCAATAGTCGGGGATGTTGTATGTTTCAGAGGCGATGACGGTCTGCCAGATGCGTCGAGGACGCAAGAAGTGACGCAGGTGGATATCGATGGCATCAACAACCTCATCCGCAAAAAACGTGCGTGGGTGACCCACTCCTTGATCGGGTACGGCTATGAATCCAGAGACGGGATTGAGGGCGTGGTGTTATCCGACCTCGGGATCGATCTCCCTGAGTTGACTCGCGGGTTTGAGGTCGCAGAGATGCCAGAACTTGCTTCGAAGGGTGGATGCCGGGCGGTTGCGATAGGTGTCGATCCGGTCTTCGATGTGAGCGCGGATGATGGGATACGTGTAACTGCTGAGTTCTTTCTGCCGAAGGGCTGCTACGCCACAGTTCTGCTGCGCGAGTATATGAAGGATTGACGTGCCTATTTTTTGTGATTTTCCCGAAATTGATTCAGGAAAACAGGCGCAGTCATTCGCTCTACACATCCAGGAACTCAACCGTTGTGCTGCCTTTAAGTTTCACAATCTTCCAGTACTCTGCCTCTGCCTTCACAGTTGCAGTTCCGCGTGACGTGGAGGATATTAGAGTGGACGTGACAGAAGCACATCTTGCAGGTATCTTGACAGGACTCTCTATCGTTCCGATGTCAGCCTCCAGAACGACCGTTATCTCCTCTGGAACTGGGATTGGTATCTCGTTATCGTCTTTTGTCACTATCTCTATCTTTATCGTTGATCTCGATTCACCGTCTGCTACGATCTCGGCTGGATCTGCTGAGAGCTTCAGTTTGACTTCAGGCATCCTGGTCAGATCACGGTGGACAGGGGTCATTTGGTTGGCGAAGACGGTTGCATTTTTTTCGTAGCCGAAATAGCCGCGTTTTAAAAATAGAACCGTGTGAGAACCTATCAGGACGTTATCTACCGTTTTCGGCGATCTGCCCTTGTATCTCACGTCTACGAATACCATAGCGTCTGTGGGGTCAGAAGTCGCATGTATCGAGCCGCGTTTATCTTTATCTTTATCTTCTTCCGATTCGTTTTCATCCTCATTTTTATTCATGTTAGGGTCTGGCTTGGGGACTGGCGGCTTTCTAAACGCATAATATATCAAAAGAGCGCCTGCAACCAGTACTGCTATCGCCGCCAGAACATCTGGTATAACCGGTTTAGTGGGGAATTCGATCCTCACCACGTCCAGTTCCGCTCCGACCTCTTCTGACCATATCCCGCCATCGCCCCTGACCGCAAAACGGTACACTCCTGCCTGAACCTCGTCGGGTTCGAGCGTGAGCTGTGACGAACCGCCGGAATACAGGCGTATACTTCCGTCAGGAAGCGTCCATCTACACTCGACCACTTCGCCGCCCTCCGCCCCCTCGCCCCAGCCCTCAAGCGTCACGCTCTCGCCCTCGTATACCGGATTCGGGTATATCTCCATGTATACGGTCGGGGGCATCTCCCGCGGAACAGTGATCAGATCAGAGACCGACCCATCCCCTGCCCGATCCCCGATCTCTGCTTCGGCGTATATGGTGTACGTCGTTTCCGTACGGACTGCTGGCGCGGTGAAAATCGAGACGAACTCACCATCACGGTCAGTCACTCCCTCGTCTGGATGGAGACTGCCAGTCGTGGCTGAGAGATATACGAATGCATCTTGTACAGGATCGCCATCTGCGGTGACCAGAACCGCTACCTCATTTGATTCACCTGATGGTACCGGATCGGTGAAAATCGAGACAGATAGAGGCGGCAAGACCTCCTCGACTGTGATAACCTCACTTCTCTCGTTATTCGCTTCGTTTGACTCTGCTATCTTGCTTGCAGCATCTATCGTTGCTGTTATCTCAAACTCCCCGGGCTCTTCAAATATGATCGGCTCAAAGTAAACTGTCGCCGCCTCGCCGGATTTCAGCGGGCGAACCTGGCGGCTAAGATCGCAACAGCCCCGGAGCATCAGGTGAACCCATTCCAGCGACGGAGCCCCGATGTTCCTCGCGACAACTGCAACAGTCACAGGCTCGCCAATCTCCGGGAGCGAGGGGTTCCAGAATATCTCTTCGACTGTTAAGTCGGGTTGGATTCTGGCTGTTAAATAACAAGCATGCCACTCATCCGGAGCGGAACGTTTGGTGGGAAATTCCACGTCGCCCGTTTTGATATGGTATGATGGCCAAAATATCCATTCTCCTTCCTTATCTACAGTCGTGCTCGCTTGTACGCTTATGCCCTCACCCGCAGGTAACTGATAATACTGATGTGTATGTCCGAAGCTTCTATCGATGCCATCAGGGTCTCTTGCTGCCACAAACGCGCCCTGCTCGCCGAACTGTGTCAGACTTTGGGTAGCCTTCAGCGTAAATGACACAGTCACGGTGTCGCCCACTTTCAGAGGTTCCGGTCCGGATACTTCAAAGTCAGAAAGCACCAGATAGTCATCCGCCGAATCCGGACCGCTGTACGAGCAGAGAAGGGCAGCCTCTGCAGGGAGCGCATGGGATAAGAGCAGCACTGCGAGTAGAATGGCTGATTTAACGTTTCCCGGGGGTACTATCAGTCTTTTTTGCATAGGAACCTGCACCATCAATAACTCTTGAGCGCTACTCCGCTCTCGTCGATCTCCAGATAATCCGTAGAACCCTCCACCCATGAACCAGTGTTTGCGATATTCTTTTCCATCTTGACGAACGGCTCGTGCGTATGCCCGTATATCAAGAATTCGCCCGCGTATCTTCCGGTGGTCAACTGGGCAGCATATCCTTCGAGTTTTTTCAGATCCCTTTTGTCAGGCGGGGAGACAGTCTCACCTATTATCTCGCTGACCCAATTCGGGCGACCGATGAGATTTCTGATCCTGTCGATGACCTTTCCACCCTCGCATACCCTCTTCCAGACCGCATCAGCGACCCGCCCGACATCATCCCCTGCTACACACATCTCATCTGCAAACATCTCATACGCAGTCAGAGTCCCGAATCGCTTGTATTCAAGCTGGTATCCGTGTATAAATCGATATGTGGTCTCGCCGTATCTGATGCTCAGGTCATAATTAAGATCGAATATGGAACCAAAATAAGATTTGGGAAATCGTATCAGATGAAAGTCATGGTTACCCAACACATAAGAGACGTTTATCTCAGGTTCGAGACTCATAAGTTTCTGAATCACGTCGATATTCTCAAGCAATACTCCGACAGGATCTCTTCTCCAGAAATCAAGTATATCGCCCAAAAGAACAAAATGATCGACATCGTTTTCCAGATTCTCGATGAAATTTATGAACCTGTACCGGTTACTGAGTTCCGTTCCCAGATGCACGTCTGAAACAACTATACACTTCTTTTCGCTCATTGTTTGCCCCGTATCACACTTTTGACCGTGGTCGCGCTACCATGTAATCGGGCAGAGCGTTCATAAGACGGTAAGAAACATTGTTCAGAAACATTGTTCAGACGCATTGTTCAGAAACACATGTTCCGAAACTATTAGATAATATAACGACAGATACCTTATCGATGACAACAGCATTTAGGGTATCTGGGGAGATACTGGAATACATAAAAACAGGCGACTGGATCGCGGTCGGAGAGATCAGCGAGCAGGTCGGCATTGCCCCTGAGAAGTCAATTAAAATTCTTGATTTCCTCTCCGAATTCGGGCTTATAGAGTTTGGTTCTGACAACACGCAAATCAGAATCACCGATCTCGGAGAGAGATTTCTCGAATTGCCAGAGATCTAAATCTGCAATTCTTTAGCCTTCTCCAGAAATGTCTTTCCCTCTCCGGTTATCTCATAGCGGCTGCTGTCTGTTCTAACAAGTCCCTTTTCCAGCAGCAAATCGAGATATTTTGTCGCAAGATTGAAATTCAGGTTTGCTTTGTACACGATCTTCGTTTTGGTTGCGCCACCTGACACCACATCAAGAATCGCAATAACGATATCGAATTTGCTTCTTCGTTTCACGATGCACACCTCCACACCGTTTCTCTCTGATACTGCGAACTCAAGCTTCCGGTGACGTTAGGTATGCCCTCTAACTATTAAAATCTATCGCACCCCTCACGCGGGTTTTTGACCGTCTCCATCCTCTGAACACCGCACACACCTGATCGCCTGATCGAAATGTCTCCTTGTGATCCTGACCGCACTCACGATCTTCTTCGTATCCGCATCCACGCCACGCTCCGGCATCACCCCACGCAGTGCAAGCATTGCTGCCTCCCTGCACACGGCTTCGATCTCCGCGCCCGAATACCCATCGGTTGCTTCTGCAAGCCATTGTACCGAGACCTCCTCAGATACTGGTTTGCCCTTGAGGTGGATCTCAAAGATCTTCGATCTCGTATCCTTGTCAGGAAGCGGTATATAGATTAGACGGTCGATCCGCCCGGGTCTCAGGAGCGCAGGGTCGACCATGTCGATGCGGTTGGTGGCCGCGATCACGACCACATCCTGTAGCTCCTCAAGTCCGTCAAGCTCTGTCAGGATCTGGGAGACCACGCGCTCGGTCACGAAGGTGTCTGAGCCCGTGCCTCTTACAGGTGCGATCGAATCGATCTCATCAAAGAAGACGATCGTGGGAGATGCCTGCCGCGCTTTCCGAAACACCTCCCGGATCGCCTTTTCCGATTCGCCGACATACTTGCTCAACAGTTCAGGTCCCTTGATGCTGATGAAATTCGCAGAACTCTCGGTAGCGACCGCTTTTGCAAGCAAGGTCTTTCCGGTGCCAGAGGGACCGAATAGCAGCACTCCGGTTGGCGGATCAGTGTTGATCGCCTCGAAGATCTCGGGATAGCGAAGCGGCCACTCCACGATCTCGATCAGTTCCTGCTTCTCGGAATCAAGCCCCCCGATATCACCCCACCCGACCCGTGGTATCTCGATGAAGACTTCTCGCATTGCAGATGGTTCTATATTTTTCATAGCCTCGTAAAAGTCCTTCTTTGTTACGATCAGTCGCTCGATCAGTTCCGACGGGATATCCTCTTCGAAATCGATGTCTGCCATCATCATACGCAGCGCATGCATGGCAGCCTCCTTGCAGAGCGATGCGACATCAGCCCCTACAAAACCGTGCGTGATCCCAGCAAGATCATCGAGACCCTTCTCCTGCATCGCCAGATCAAGTGGCATCCCTCTCGTGTGGATCTGCAGTATATCAGACCTGCCATTGCGGTCCGGAACCCCAACCTCGATCTCGCGATCGAATCTGCCGCCCCGGCGCATCGCGGGATCGATATCATTCGGGCGGTTGGTTGCAGCGATCACGACGACCTCACCGCGCGATTGCAGCCCGTCCATCAGCGAGAGCAATTGCGCCACAATCCTGCGTTCACTATCCCCCACAGCCTCGCCGCGCTTTGGCGCAATCGAGTCGATCTCATCGATGAAAATAACGCTTGGCGCATTTTTTTCCGCATCATCAAAGATTTCCCGCAGATGTTTCTCGCTTTCGCCATAAAACTTGCTCACGATCTCAGGACCGCTTATCGATGTGAAATTTGAGGATGTTTCGTTTGCCACCGCCTTTGCAATCATCGTCTTCCCGGTTCCGGGCGGTCCGTGTAGCAACACGCCTCGGGGCGGGGAGATGCCCAGTTTCCGGAAGAGTTCGGGATGGCGCAGCGGGAGTTCGATCATCTCGCGGATGAGATCGATCTCACGCCGGAGACCTCCGATGTCCTCGTACGTGATCTGTGTGGTATGCGCCTCGTCCGTGACCGGGCGCTCCTTCAGTACGATCTGGGTGTCCCTGGTTACGATGACTGCGCCTGCTGGCTGGGTTGCAGTGACCGCGAAGACAACCGGCACGTCCACGGTCTCGACCCGGAGGTGCTGCCCTTTCACGACCGGTCTGCCCTTGAGATACCGCGTCAGGTACCGCGCTCCGCCGGAGAAACGGGTGTGCCGGGCAGGCGCGAGTGTGATTCTGATAGCGTCCTCTGGTACTGCCTTGCAGACCGTAACCCGGTCATCTATCCCGATATCCGCATCGGTTCTGGTATCCCCGTCGATCCGCATCAGGTCAATCCCGGAATCGCCATGATAGCCGCGGCGCACAATCGCGTACGCTGTCTTCCCGCCTGTTATCTCGACTATGTCTCCGTCATCCAGGTACTTATCGAGCAGATTCATGAACTCTTGATCGATGCGTGCGAGGCCTTGGCCGACATCCCTGTGATATGCCTCTGCCACCCGCAGTGTGAGTTCCTGTGCGCCGGCGTTCATGAGCCACAGATTGCGTCCTGCTTATTTGTATTACTTTCGGCAGTACCCCCGAACCGAACCACGTAATGGAAAACATCGGGATCGTTAGACCAAACTCTCTAACTGAATTCCTTCTTCGTCTCTCCGCATTTTACGCACTTGTACACCGTGTACTTCTTGTGCGTTTTCAGCAATTCAAACTCATGGTCGCACTCTAGCTCCGGCGTTTCTCCTTCCGATGCATGAGACCCCATCAACCCCCTGATCTTTGAGGCAGCCTCCTGCATATCATAAAACTCGTCCAGCAGCCTGTATGAATCGCACAACAACAGAAACCGCTGGGTATCGATGATTGGGATCAATGCACTGATAGCAGCAGAATCCAGAACCAGCTTCAATCGCACTTCAGGACTATTGTAGGTGGCAGCAACGCAATCCCCCTCCCGGACCAGTCCAACATCGTAAGTATCGACCGGATCGAATTCGCCAGAGCTATGGACAAAGACGCGCACGCCCTCTGAAAAATAGTCACCCCCTCCTTTGAGAAACTCTTTTAACTCGATCAGGTCATCAACGGTACAAAACTTAAAATTAAACTCCATAAGATCGTTTCCGATAATGATCAAACCGGAATCGCGTTGATAATCGGTCATAATCCGGAACCTGTCAACCGACGCCTCCTCATTCCGGCGGTATTTGAGATCGATATCCACAGACGGAAGATTAAATATATTGCAACCGTCCGGAGAACATATCCCGCAATCAAACACGTCATCCGGTCTGCATTCTAAGCAAAAGTTATCACGAGGCTCATATTCGCCTGAAACCAGACACGCCTCCTCGCCACGGTCATAATTCTCGCAGATGTGGCAGCATCCGTAGATCGCCCAATCCTCTGATCCGATTACCTGATCAACCTCCAGACGCATGATAGTATCCTCGGCTTCGACAGATATGTTGATGAACGTGCCTGAAACATCCCGGTATTCCTCTGCGATGGCTCTCATGCGGGGTATAATCTCCGGATTGTGCTGATCATAGAAACATGTGCACAGATGCGCCAAATCAAACAGATCACCATCATCGCCCTCGAACCTATCGAGGAGTTTTACCATAAAATCAAACGACCGCTGATCCGGTATCTCTGACAGCGCACCGAGTGTATAGATTATATCGATTTTATGTCCATATTCATCGATTTCCGGGTTATCCAGCCGGTAACCGATCCTATCGATCATCGGCTGGACCGCAGGAGTACCGATCTTCACAAGCGCAGCCGATGCGATCTCGCACAGATCGTCTATACCGGTCTCGATCGCATCGATCAATGCAGGAATTGCATCTGGGCTGCAAATCTCGCCAAGCACATCCGCTGCGATGATGCAGCCATAAGATTCTACATCATATAGATAATCGCCCAGAGGTTCGACAATCACATCTCCAAGTCCTGCCAGGCGTTTTTTGACCGAAATAAGCTCTGCTGCCAGTTTCTCATCCGATTCTGGATGGAAGTACTCTTCCAGTTCCTCCTGCCGTTCATCGATCCTGCCACAGAGGTTGTCCAGCGCATACATCGCATCATCTATCGATTCAGCCATAGTTTCATCCATAGTTTCGTCCACCGTTTTTGGGTATGGGGTCGATGCTAATATATCTTGTGGATTCGGGCTCAACGCCGGATCAATCCATTGGTGGGGGATATGTGAAAATGGACGACTGATGTCGGTTTTGAATGGATCTTTGAAAGATAAGTAGAAGATATCGGGCTTCATATACACATGCGGATCATCCGATCCCAGGCACTATAGCCATATTTATAAACTTAAGAGACAATCCAGTGCATAGGGCACAAACATGCAGTTGTTATTAATTCACTCAGATTATATCGAATACGAGACAAAGAAGCGCACTCCCGTCGCAGAAGAGATCGACCCCTCCATGAAGAGCAGC
>JAUWCK010000234.1 GCA_030609345.1 Methanosarcinales archaeon
CAGTATGTGTTCTCGTTTCCCATGCCAGGAATGTTTCCCTCGTAGACGTATCTGAGCCCTTCTTCGATACCGATCTCCCTTGCCCTGTGCAGAACCTCGACCGGGGTTGGAGGCGCGTCAAGGAATTTGTACTGCGGATAAAACTGGCTGATATGCCACGGAATCGCAACATCTACATCTGCGATGAATCCTGCGATCTCTCGTAACTCTTCCTCGCTGTCATTGACGGTCGGCACCACGAGCGTTGTCACCTCAAGCCAGATGCCGAGTTCCTTGTACCGCCTGATCGTGTCGAGAACCGGCTCAAGTCTTGCCCCGCACATCTTCCGGTACGTCTCGTCCCTGAAAGCCTTGAGATCGACGTTTCCGGCATCGAGATACCGGGAGATCTCAGAAAGTGCCTCCTCGCTTGTGTATCCGTTTGAGACAAAGACGTTCTTGATGCCTGACCGGTGTGCGAGTTTCATCACATCAAGCGCGAACTCCATGAAGACGGTGGGCTCTGTGTAGGTGTATGCGATCGTCTCGCAATCGTGCTGGGTCGCAGACCATACCACATCTTCCGGGGTTATATCGTGACCAGGTATCTCCTTTGCGGTCCTCGAAATCTGGCTGATGTTCCAGTTCTGGCACCAGCGACACTTGAAATTACATCCGGCAGTCGCTATCGAGAACGATTCGGTACCAGGAAGGACGTTGAATAGCGGCTTCTTCTCGATCGGATCGACGCCGCTCGCAATGATCCTGCCATACACGAGACTATAGAGTACCCCTTTCCGGTTCTCCCGGACAGAGCAAATCCCCCGCTTGCCGGGAGCGATGGTGCAGAAATGGTTACATAAATGACATTTAACCTTGTCATCTGCAAGTTTCTCATAGAACATGGCTTCCTTCATGATAGGCACCGACATATATTCGGGGCTGGTGGGATATGAATGTTTGGCAAAAACTGTGCGCCACTGGTCTCCTACCCGAAGGGCAGGTTTTACTTACAAACTTTTCACAAAAGTTTAATGGCTCCACCGATGCTCCACATTCAAAAACTGATCTCCGACCCGAAGGGCATTTCTTACTCGCAAACTTTTCACAAAAGTTTGATCAAAAACTGTGCGCCATTCGGCTGCGCCTTCGGGCGGGGGAATCAGAAAACCCCGCCCGAAGGGCAGTTTTTACTCGATTTTTTGTGAAAAAATCGTGTGGAAAAATCGGACTAAACCTGAAGTCCCCTGACAAGCGCAACAAAGAGACCCCCGATTATGATGTCCGCAGTCGAACCCGGATTCGCCTTTTCACGGATCAACCGCTCATCAAATTCATGAACTTCGGATTTTATCGATGCTAAATCCTTGCTGCCCCTGATGACATCTGATGCACGCTTGCTGATCTCGATTGACTTATCCCTGCCTAACTTTGTCCGGATGAAGGTGTCAGGAGTCTCTGCAAGCATTTGGAGGAACGTGCATACGATAGCGTCATTGATGCTCATCGTATCCGCCTTCTTTGCGATCATATCCGCGCACCAGTTTGTCCGCTCAAACCCGCCCACCCACTCGTTTGCGATCAGATCATGGTCAGCAGAGAGTTTCATCAGATCGAAGAGTTTGATCCCCTCTTTAAGAATCCTGTCAGCAGAGTTCGATTCTTCAAGATCGAAGTCAGGAACAGAGTCGATACGGACATTTGCAATCGAGAATGCACGATAGAACTCAACCGCATCCTCAGAAGTGGTATCCAAAACGATCTTTGATGCTTGCGTTTTGCTTCCGGCAGCCATCAACAGTGGTATCAGCAGCACGAACGCGCCGAAATGCGTGTTCCCTCCGCGCTGCCATCGCAGGGACTCCTCCGCTGCTGCACGTATCAGCGCGCCAGCGCCGGTGCGCGACCTTGCCGCCTCTTCCAGTACGGGATACGTCCCGACCGCTGACGCCAGGAAGTGCTCGAAGGTCGTGTCCGGAAAGTCGTGATCCCGATCCACGTTGCCGGGTTTTGGATGGGCAGCGACCTCGAGAACCATTGCAAGTTGTGCGCAGCGCGCTAGGTGGGATGGATCGTTCATAGTTCTTTCATGTCTCTTTATGTCCCTGTTATCGTTCCCAAGTGCGTCAATTTTCACCGGCTCACCAACTGGTTTCTGTGAGACGGTCGTCTTCTCCTTTCGCATGACAGTCTTTAAACCCCGCCCTTCGAAGCACATCGCCCACGCCCGCGTACCCTCCAAAAACTCACGGAACAGAGGCAAGATAGCTCCGCTGCCGCAGATACACAACCTTAACGCCGCGCTCACGTAACCTTCCCTTCAGTTCAGCATCATTGGTAAAGACAGCAACCTTCATCTCGACCGCAAGTTCCATGATCGAATCGTCCACATTTCCAACAGTCCCTGTAGTCTCGATCGTCCGGCATCGATCCATGAGGGATAGTGCAACACGGGCAGCGTCCCTGCCTTTACCTCTGCCGCGGGATGCGATCCCTTCGAGTTCGTGCGCCACCCCGGATGGGACGATCCACTCATCAAAACCAAGCGCTTCAAGTTCTGAAAAGATATCGACACCAAACTCCGCGGGCACCATCAGTGCATTGGTGTCGAGGATGATTTTCATTCGACCAGTTCGCCCATCCCGATCAGACGCCATCTGGCTCCGATCCGCCTCGATATCGCAACCCCGGATCCGATCTCAGCGCATACAGGTCGCTTCATCTTGACCCTGACCACATCGCCGCGTGCGCCTGTCA
>JAUWCK010000034.1 GCA_030609345.1 Methanosarcinales archaeon
GCAGAGAATCGGTTTTTCATCTATCATGCCCGCAAGAATCGGCATGCCAGGGCGCATCCTGACCCTGTGAAAGAGCACTTCCCCAAGCTCTGAGACGACGATTGGCATGAGGTCTTTCTTTCCGGATGAGATGCCTCCGGACGTTATAATGACATCGTACTCCGCTGCCTCCTTTATTTTCTGTTTTACATGAGACATCTCATCGGTCACAGTTCCCATAACAACCGGTGAGCCGCCGGATTGTGCAACGATTGCGGAGAGTGTCATCGAGTTCACATCATTGATCCGGGCGAGTTCGTCGCCTGTTGCGATGATCGCAACGGTGGGCGCATCATACACCGGAACAATCCTGCTGCCCAGTGCTGCAAGGATTCCGATATTCCGGTCATTTACGATGCAACCCGCCCTTAGAACGGTCTCTCCTCGCTTTATGTCGCACCCTCTCTCTGAAATGTGCGATTCCTTTCCGGGTTCGTAAACTATCACGTCATCGCCGATCTTTTCCGTATTTTCAACCGGGATGACGAGATTTGCCCCATCCGGGATATTCGCACCAGTTGCAACCCAGGAGCACTTGCCCTCCCCGATGGTAACCTCCAGGTCTCCTCCCGCGTGCATCTCTCCAACCAGCTTAAACCTCCTGCCATCGAGATCCTGGTCCCTGATCGCGTATCCGTCCATATCCGACCTATCAAAAGACGGGACATCGATCCCTGAAATGATATCCTCTGCTAAAACACGTCCGAACGAATCTTTCAACTCCACGTAAGTTCTCCGGTCAAGAGAGAAACGGTTCAGAACCTCTGTCGCATCATCAACTGTTATCATAGCTAATCGCGCCCCCCACGAAAGAGCGTCCCCAGTTCCTCGTCCTCAACAATCCTCCTGATCACATCATCCTCCCGCCCATTTGCGATCACGAGATCACAGCCTGCCTCCATGCAGACCCTCGCAGCATCGATCTTTGTCTTCATCCCGCCAACAGCGAGTCGGGATCCGGTTCTGCCTGCCATTGCCTCGATCTCCGGTGTTATCTCGGTAACCGTCCCGATCAACCTCGCACCGTCGTTATCTCTCGGATCGCCATCGTACAAGCCATCGACATCGGTCAGGATGATCAGAAGACCTGCGCCTACGTCGACAGAGACCATTGCGGAGAGGCTGTCGTTATCGCCAAACGCCCCCGCGATCTCGTCTGTCGCAACGACATCGTTTTCATTGATGATCGGCGTGACACCCAACCGCAGGAGTTCGCCTATCCCGTTTCTAAGGTTTTTGTGCTTTGACTCATCTTTGAAATCGCCATAAGTGAGGAGGATCTGGGCAACGATCCCGCCGTAGTGTTCAAATGCACGATGATACACCTCCATAACCTTGCTCTGCCCGATCGCAGCGCAAACCTGCCGCAGAACGATCTCGGACGGTCTTTCCGGAAGCGAAAGTTCGTTGCACCCGAGCCCGATCGCACCGGATGTGACGACTATGAACTCATGCCCCTGCCCCTTGAGCTTGGATATCTGCTCTGCGATGCTCTCGATCAGCACGTAGTTGAGACCCCTGCCCTCACTTGCGAGCGTGTTCGTCCCGACCTTGACAACAACCCGATCCGTTCGAAGCGACCTCATTTCCCACCTCACGCCACCTGCCGATGGGTAAACTGCTTCCTGCCATCGGCGTAATCGGCAACGATCTGCCCTGCCCCTATTAATTTATACTTGTAGATGGTAAGACCCTCAAGTCCGACAGGACCGCGAGAGTGGATCTTGCCGGTCGAGATCCCTACTTCAGAACCAAGCCCATACCGAAACCCGTCCGCAAACCTTGTTGAGCAGTTCCACATCACCGATGATGAGTCCACCTCGCTTAAGAATCGCTCTGCCGTCAATTCATCGGATGTTACGATCGCATCGGTGTGGTGACTGCCGTACCGGTTTATATGATCGATCGCGTCCTCTGCCGAGTCAACGATTCGAATCGAGAGGATAAGGTCGTTGTACTCGGTTATCCAGTCCTCATCAGACGCCGCATCACACTTAATCACCGCCCTCACCCGCTCGTCACCTCTCAACTCAACGCCCTCCGCATCGTATCGTGCCTTGACCCTCGGTAGGAACTCATCCGCAACACTCTCATGAACAAGGAGGGTTTCCATCGCATTGCATACTGCTGCATACTGGCACTTCGAATCAAATGCAATATCAGCCGCCATATCGAGATCGGCGTCCTTGTCTACGTAAACATGGCATATCCCGTCCGAATGCCCGAGCACCGGGATCTTCGTGTTCTCCTGGATGTATCTCACAAGCGCATTCGATCCCCTCGGGATCATGAGATCGATGTGGCTGTCGAGTTTCAGAAGCTCACGCACGTCCTCTCTCGTCTCGACAAGCTGGACTGAATCTTTGAATACCGCATCCTCCTCGATTGCATCTTTTATCAGGTTAAAAAGTATCCTGTTGCTTCTTTTGGCTTCAGATCCGCCTTTCAGCACGACCGCATTTCCTGACTTGATGCAGAGCGATGAAATCTGAACGAGCGCATCGGGTCGTGACTCAAAGATCACGCCGATTAACCCGATCGGGGTTGAGACTTTGTAAAGATTGAGCGACTCGTCGAGTTCGGTTTCAGAGAGAACCTTTCCAACCGGATCAACGAGCCCGATCACTGATCTCACGCCCTCAATCATCTCATCGATCTTCTGGCTATCGAGTTTGAGCCTTTTGATGAGTGCCGGTGCGAGGTTTGCTTTCTCTGCGTCCTCTACGTCCTTCGCATTCACCCTTTTGATCTCATCCCGGTTCTCATCCAGGTTGCGAGCTACACGCGTAAGTGCACTGTTCTTTGCTTCTGTTGTTGCGGATGCGAGTCCGAGTGCCGCATCTTCTGCCAGTTTCACCTGCTCTTCTATTGTCATCCTTAATTCACCTACGGGATTTCCAAACGAATAGTTTACCCCAATACGACACCTTGCAGCCCCATCCACGCTACCTCCGAATGAATTTTTGGGCATCTCTGGTGGTTTGTTGGTTTTTCTCTCGCTATTTCAGTCATTCACTTCAAGAGTTTAATAAAGTCATCTTTTGATAAATTGGCTTGTTGAAGAATGGATAAAAGAGTTCCTTTTGGCAGGTTCTTTCCTTTTTGGAACAATAACAAGCAATTTACGCCCTTCTTCATCAATCCTGTAAAACGCGGTGTGGCTGCCCTTGCCACGCTTTGGAGCATACTCAAACCCCGCCTTTTTCAATACCCTGATCACGTCGTCTGAAGAAACCACTGGAATCTTCTTCATGCAGCGACCTCGAATGCAGAGGTGAATTTATGAGAAGATGTGAGAGCAGTTTCCACATCTGCAATAAGTCCTACCACTCTGGCGTTATCGAGATAAAGTTCTACTGCTTCTTTTAAATTAATAAGCGCCTCTTCCGGTGTGTCCCCACAACTTGCAACGCCCAATTCAGGACATTTTGAAACATATACGCCCTCTTCGCTCCATATCGTGGCTGTCAGATTAAATTTTTTCATCTCGCACCTCCTGGATTGCTTCCGGATCGACTATAGGGTTTTCGCCATTATCTGCCGGATATTTGCTGGTCTCTACTGTCTGATTATCTGTTTTACCTGATAGGTTGATTTTCATAACTACTAATCAGTGAAAGAGTATATAAACCCTTTTTTTGAAGATGCACTTGGTTTACCAAATTCATAAAATCATAGTATTACATGAACCGACGTTGCCTTAAACGTCAACAAGACCCGATCCCCCCCGCCCAGTCCCAGATCACGCGCTGCAAGCCTTGTTACGTCAACAGACATCTCATCGCCCCCGACATCAACAAGAACCCTCATCAAGGGACCATTCGGGAATATGCTAACGATTCTGCCTGCGATCTCATTTCTTGCGCTCCGCACGCTCGTATCCCGGTCAGACTTTGCGAGGATGATCTCTTCCGGTCTGACGCACGCTTTCACGCGAGTCCCAACGCTTGATGATACGAAAACCGTGGTCAGGTCGAAATTTTCTGTCGAGATATGCGCAACCCCGTTATCCTCATCCAGCGCGGCAATCCTCCCCTCAAATATATTCTTCATGCCGATAAACCTCGCAACAAACTCGTTCTCCGGCTTATAAAAGATCTTCTCCGGCGTTCCTGCCTCCTCGATCCTCCCGTTGTTCAGGACCGCGATCCGGTCGCCAAGCGCCATCGCCTCGACCTGATCGTGCGTCACATAGATGCTTGTTAGCCCGATATTCCGCTGCAACTGTGCAATCTCGTGCCTCAACCGCTCACGAACGACCGCATCCAGATTGCTCAGCGGTTCATCCATGAGGATGCATTCAGGTTCCGTTGCAAGCGCCCTTGCAAGAGCAACCCGCTGCTGTTCCCCGCCGCTTAATTTCATCGGATTTCTCTTCTCAAACCCATCGAGACCAACAAGCTCAAGGGCTCTTTTCACATCTGTTTGATTGCCGCCTCGTTTACTCCGTTTATTTCCCGCTTTCAATCCGAATTCAACATTTTCATAGACGTTCAGATGCGGAAATAACGCATAATTCTGGAATACAAAACCGATCCCCCTCTTGTGAGGTGGCGTATCGTTTATTCGTGACCCATCCATGTAGATGTCCCCTGCATCCTCCTTCGTAAGTCCTGCGATCACCGAGAGCGTGGTCGTCTTCCCGCATCCGGACGATCCGAGAAGGACGAACATCTCGCCTTTCTTTGCAGACAGATCAAGCGAGCTCAACACCTCGTTTTCTCCAAAAGATTTGCAGATACCGTCCAGTTGAATCATTGCGCCTCTGCCCCCCATGTTCCGAGATTTCCATCCCCAATATTCCCGAGATATTTGAATACAATGAGCGTCGTGAACGCGAAAGACATCAGAATCAGTGAGAGTGCGACAGACGCGCTGATATCGCCTGACATCGCATGCATGTAGATTCCAACCGTCATAGTCTCGGTTCTGTACGGGATACCTCCGGCAACCATCGCAGTCGCGCCAAACTCGCCGAGCGCACGAGCCCAGGTCATGACGACACCGGACGCTATTCCGTTTCTGGCAAGCGGAACTGATACCTTCCTGAATGTATAAAATTCCGATGCCCCGAGCGTTCTTGCAGCGTCCATCACGTCCCGATCAATCGATTCAAACGCAGTCTTCGCCGATCTTATCAGAAAAGGGGACGCTACAAAGAGTTGTGCGATGATTATCCCTTTTACCGTGAACAGAACATCAAACCGGTTGAATATCCCCTCCCCTCCAAATGCGATGAGGATCGCAAGACCGCAGACGAGCGGCGGCAATACGATCGGAAGATCGACCAGCGTATCAAGGATATTTTTGCCTTTGAACCGCTTTGTCGCAAGGATGTATGCAGCCGGGATCCCGAAGAGGAGAGCGAGGAGAACGACAGCAATCGATGTCTTGAGGCTTAAGATGATGGCTGATATGATTTCAGGGGATCTGATCTCGCCTGCGAACTCGGCAAAGGATGTCGCTGTGAGGAGGCACGTGATTACAATTGCGATAAAGCCAAAGAAGATGCCCGCGATCATGGATAAGAGAATATGAAAGGAGGAACTCATCTCTCCATCACCAGAAACTCAATTGCATCCTTAAACTGCTTCACCTTGCCAACGCCCTGTGCGATCTTCGTCATCATCCTCGCCTCGTCCGAAACCCGTATTCCTGCGATCATGTCCACGCCGTAATCGAAGAGAACCTCTGACATCGGTGTGCTCGGACCAAGAACGATCGTGAACCCCTGGCTTAACTCCAGTAACCGCTCGAGTGACTTGTTTACGATCGTCGAACTCGTTATCGCAACGATATCTGCCTGTGGGATGAAATGTTCTGATGCAGTATCCGGCAAATCCCCTTTCTGGGGCTGCCTCTCAAAGACCCACAGTTCATCTGCAACCTTCCGCAAGTCATTAACCATCGGAAAATGCCCGACCATCGCTATCTTCTTGCCAACCCCGTTTTCGAGCAGAAAGTCGGTTACATTCAATTCCTTGCCCCGCGGGGCGATCATCGAGTTGACCGCTGCGAGACCGATGCCCGCCTCGATCATGTTCCACGATTTCAAGTACTCTGCAAGATCTATTGCGGTCTTCTCGGTCAGTTTTCCGATATTCCGCACCATATAGTCGTGTCGTTCACCAAGATTCTTTGCAACCCCGCAGTTTCGGGATAGGACGCCGATCCACGTATAGCCGACACGCACGTCACGGACTTTCGCATCTGTATCCACGTTTGATAGATCAGAGATCAGATCATCGATCAGTTTCATTTATATCGCCTATATCGCCTTGCCTGTATGGGGTGAACCCGTATTTCTTGTATACAGCTTTGCCGTAATCAGAGGTAACGAAATCAACGAACTCTTCCGCAGATTCTTTGTTTTCAGAAAACGTAAGTGTTCCTATCGGAATCGTCTGTACGATGTTCTCTTCCACCGGTATCTCTATGACCGTCGTTTCATTCGGGGCAAAGAGTACCGTTTCCTCCCACGTGATCGCAGCGTCCACATCTCCGCCGGATACGTAGAGTATGAGCGCATTCACGGTAGCGCCTCGAACGATGGTATTAGCCTCTACGGCATCCCTGATATCATTCTTCTCCAGTATCCTGTCCCCCAACTTGCCAATAGCGCACGCCCTCGGGTCTCCGAGAGCTACTCTTACCTCGGGTTGTGAGAGATCGTCCAGACCGGTTATGTTCGCAGGATTTCCCTTCGGGACCGCTATCACAGGTACGTGGTATGCTACAGACTTTTCGTAATCGATAAAACCTGACTCCCGTGCAATATCAAAATAGTGCATTGCCCCGGGCTGGTAGATATCGCCCTCTTCTGCCAGTTCCATCTGGTTTAGCAGATGCCCGGATCCGGCATAATTGCATATCACTTTTACACCGTATTCCTGCTCGAATTGGCTCCCAAGTTCGTCCATCGGCTTTTTCATTCCTGCGCCGCAGTAAACAAGGAGCGACTCTGTTCCTTCTGTTGCTGACTGCGCGGGTTCGCTGATGCACCCATGCGCAATTACACTGCAAAACAGAATCATCGCCGCGAGTATTGCTGTTTTTTTCATCAGGTTCACTTCAAACACAGTTGTGTGTTCTGTATAAATACATTTCGGTTTACAATATGACAAAAGTCAAATTAAAATAGTTGATCCTGGTTGTGGCTGGATCGCAGAACATGGGACCTGAAACTGGCAGAAGATCAGACGGGGCGATATGTTCTTATGCTGTGCTGCAATATCTGTACATCCTGCAACCGCGACAGTGGTTGTAACAAGCGAAGGAGGACCCCAAAAATGCGAATAAGTGCAAGAAACCAGATTGAAGGCGTTGTGAAGAAAATCGAGAAAGGAGAGGTCGCATCTGTCGTAAAGATTGAGATCGCAGAGCCCGCTATCCTGACTTCGATGCTAACAAAAGAAGCCGTGGAAGATCTTGATCTGAAAGAAGGCGATAAAGTAGAAGCAGTGATCAAAGCGACAGAGATACTGATACTAAAGGAATAATAAATTCCAACCAGGCTCTTTTCTCTTTTTTTTTATTTTTACGAAAACGTATATCGCAAGCCCGCTCCCGAAGGGCAGTTTTTTTTACTCGATTTTTTTGTGAAAAAAATCGTTTTTAAACCGAACCCCCGTAAAATCCTCGTCTATGCAGTATGTAGTCAAAAAATATCGAGCGCTCGCACCGTTTGAAATCACGGACATGCAACCACGTGGTTCATTCATACACTAATCTCAAGCCCACGCCCACCTCCCTTATGTCTACAACTCGAGATAACGCAATCTTCGAATTCAAGTCAGTGCAGTGGGCGGCATGTACGGTCTCCGGTTGTAATTCCTTCATGTACTCAGATGTTCCCTGCAATTGTTCGAAAGAGGTGCCGAGCAGGTGAAATCCGCCGATTATGTCAACCACTCGATCATCGCCGCAGATCTTCTTTGCATACTCAATGATGTTGCAGATCCCTGCATGTGAACAACCCGTAACGATCACCATCCCTTTCGGTGATGTATAAACCAGCGCAGAATCGTCGATCACATAATCGTCTTCTTCAGTTCCATCTCGCAGGATTCTCCCGATCGGCACCACCGCTTCAAAGTCATTCGTTCTTTCAATCTCACCGAGAAAAACCAGGTTATCAGTCAGCCACAGGGGTTCCTTGCTCAATCTCATATTGAAGTGGCAGGATAACTTATCTTCCGAGATTAACGAGCCGATCTCCGGGATACCATCAACGGTTCTGGTTAAAAATGCAGAAGGATGAGCTACAAGAGTTGGATTATCACAATTTACCTTTTCCATCCTTGTTTCGGTATAGAGTTTGATCAGATGATAAAGACCCCATGTGTGATCAAGATGCCCGTGAGAGAGTACTACGCTGTCGAGGTCCAGCAGGTGAATGCCCACCTTTTCCGCGTTTCTTATGAACGCATCCGAATATCCTACATCAAACAGGATCCTGGCGTCCCCGTCTTGAAGGTGATATGATACTCCTGGTTCGCCCTGGAAGTAACGATCTATCAGGGTATTGTTATCCACAAGAACGCT
>JAUWCK010000088.1 GCA_030609345.1 Methanosarcinales archaeon
GGCGCCGGCAAGTTCGAGCGCAAGGCTGACCGCTTTCATCGTACCCCCTGTACTGATCACATCGTCTACGACCAGCACACGGTCTCCTTTATTGATCCCATTCAGGTACAGTTCTCCCTTCGAGTATCCTGTACGCTGATGTACGGCAATCTCATTTGGAAGGTTGTACTGCCTTTTCCGGATGATCACAAGCGGGATGCCTGTTTTCATGGAAAGCACGGTCCCGACCGGAATTCCCATCGCCTCGATGGTCACGATCTTGTCCACATCGGTATCAGCCAGTTCGATGATGCGATCCGCAACCTCTGAGAGGAGTGCGGGCGTAAGTTCAGGTACGCCGTCCGTTATCGGGTGGATGAAGTAATAATATTCGCCTCGAATCGTGATCGGCGCGTCTTTAAGCGACTTCGTGAGTATCGGAAGCATAGATTCCATGTTGTGACGATGCTACATATTCTTTTGGGGTATGTGTTTGCGGCGAAAAAAACCACGAGATTATACAAGATTAACACAGAAATCTTGTGGAAATCTGTGTAATCTTGTGGTTCATATCACAAGTTACTCGAGCATGTTCGTAAAATTTAGGGATATGGCGATTTCACTGGATTTTCTGATTGTGTCCATTACCAGCCTATTTCACACCCTTGAGGATCTCCCTGACCACCTGATCCTGTGTAACTCCGGTCCGCTCTGCCTCGAACGACAGGATGATCCGGTGCCGCAGGATCGGACATGCCATCGCATGGATATCCTCTTTGGATACGTAGTTGCGCCCACGAATCAGCGCTCTCGCCTTCGCTGTCAGCGTAAGCGCGATCGATGCACGCGGGGATGCGCCGTATTCGAGGTTCTCCCACTTCCTGGTTGCGGTCACGATATTGATCGCATGTGCCTTTAATTCTTCAGAGATCGGAACCTCCCTGGTCAAGTGCTGAAGCGTAATGAGCTCGTCCCCACCGATGACACGGTTCACACTCGGTTCGGATACGGATGTGTATCGATCCACGATGGTGCGCTCCTCATCAAAAGACGGATAATTCATCAGTATCTTCATCAAAAATCTGTCGAGCTGGGCTTCCGGCAGCGGGAACGTCCCTTCCATCTCGATTGGGTTCTGGGTTGCAAGAACGAAGAACGGAGCATCCAGTTTGTAGGTCTCGTTTCCAGCAGTGATCTGCTTCTCCTGCATCGCCTCGAGAAACGCGCTCTGGGTCTTTGGGGATGCACGGTTGATCTCGTCCGCAAGCACGATGTTTGAGAAGACCGGACCACGTTCGAATCGGAACCGCTTCTCTCCGGCATGCTCCTCCACGATCATGGTACCTGTGATATCAGACGGCATCAGGTCAGGCGTGCACTGGATCCGGTTGAATGAGAGATCCATCGCCCTTGATACGGTGTTGATCATCAGCGTCTTTCCAAGACCCGGATAACTCTCGATAAGCGCATGTCCGTTGGAGAGCAATGATATCAACAGATGTTCCAGAGCGTCCTTCTGACCGACGATGACCTTGCCAACCTCACCCACTATCGAGTTGATGATACATTCGGTGTTGTGGTACATCTCTGAGAGATCGGTTTGAGATGGTTCTTCCATGCAGATACTTGTTGACCTGTATTGATATAAATAAGATGCATGACCGGCGCGGGTCAATCTACCCCACTCATGCCACTCTTACCATCCGCGCCGTAATTACCAGAAACAACTGCGTCCGGTTGTATTAAAATTCATCGTTAAAATATTTATACGCAATGATCTCAAGAACTCCCCCATACCAATCTCTGGATATGGCGATCTCTTTTACCGAGTTTAAAGCATCTTCGCGGGATAAACTGCCAGTATCATACAGCAAACGTATAATAAAAGCCGATGTCAGCACCTTCACCTCCGCAACAGATCTCATGTATGGTAGCGCCCTGACGTCATCGGTAATGATATAATCACAGTTGCACGATGTCGCCAACGACAAAATCTCGGCTTCGCCGGTGTCGATGTTTTTCAGATGCTCTGGCATCGCGGACGCCGATTTTACCGTAATAACTCCGCTTCTGACCAATCCCAAAAGATCTGTTGCAGACCTGCCATGCACATCCTCGAACCTGGCAATGTCGCCCAGTTCTTCATAAACCGCTGCCGGGATGATAAATCGGACGAATTTCGAAGCCAGACCAACAAGCCCTTTTATTTCAAGCGAGATTAGTGCACTGGTATCCGCCAATATGGTGATCACGCAGTTAGCCCCTTTGCAACTTCATCAGCTTCCAGAAAAGACTCTAATATTGTTTCTTTATATACTTTGAGACGTTCTGCCTCTTTTGATCCGAGTAATGCCCTTAGAGACTCATAACTTATTTTGCCTTCTGCGTATTTGGATGCTATCTGCCGCTTCACGTCCTTTAATTCGAGTTCTTCCCTGACCGAATCGGAAATCACATTTTGCATATACTTCTGCTCGGTTTCAAAGTGTTCGCTCGCCACAGCCCCGATTTTCATATATAGATCCTCTGAAAGTCGAAGTTCTATTGATTTAACCTGCATGTCCAGTCACATCCATGTAATTGGACAGATTTGTTATAAATATTTGTATTTCCGAATATTCGGGGCGGGTCAGCCCGCCCACCCCCCGCCACACCTACATCTGCTTCGTCATCGCAACCTCATCACAATCAGGAAACTTCGGGCATTTGATGCAATCGCTCCATATCTTGTGTGGAAGCGTCCCCTTATCCACCTCAACAAACCCGCGCCTCCGGAAGTAGTCAGGCACGCGGGTAAGTGTGAAGATCGTGTCGAGTCCAAGCCCCTCTGCCTCATCCATCGATGCATGTAGCAGTTGCGCCCCGATCCCCTGATGGTGCGCATCCTGCCTCACAGCAAAGGACGCGATCTCTGCAAGACCGATCCAGCATACATGGAGGGCAGAGCAGCCGAGCAGCATATCGCTGCTCACACACACCGTGAAATCCCGGACATTGTCGTATAATTCGGCAAGCGATCTCGGGAGCATCACCCCATCCTCAGCATACCCATTGATCAGTTCATGCATCTGCGGGACATCCTGCACCACCGCCTTCCGGATCAGATACTCCATGCAATTCCCCTTTTGACCACTCATCACATCACCCAAATCACCTGTGCATCCGCCTTGCGATGCCGAGGATCAGCACAAAAACGCAGGCAAATACAAAAATACTCAGCAGATACTGAAAGATCGTTGATTCTACGAGCTGGAGGTTCCATTTGCCATCATCACCATCGCCCTCGTCTGCGGATTCTGGCTCTTTGAACTGCGATAATCCACTTACATGCACCGAATCGTTGTTAGATATCCGATCCAGCTTTGCGATCAGGGTGGTGCGGCGTTGCCCATCGATCTTCGTTGTATAAACGAACCGTTCGCCGGTTCCGCTCAGTTTCTCCTGTTTGACTATGTCATCGCCTTTATACAGCGTAAGAACAGCATTGTTATCGATGATAGAGGTTGCTTCAAGTTCGTATCCTGCTTTCAATGGTTCTCGCTCTCCTTTTTTGATGCTTGTGGATACTGCACCGATCAGCGGGTAATCGAACGGCTTGTCAGGATCGATGTACTGCTCAAGCTCCATCGGAGCCGGCTCGCCGTCGCTCAAGTTCATCGATATCCGTATAATGTCGTAATCGATGCCGCCGATCTCCTTCTCAAACAGGTAATCGCCGGATATGCTGGCGTTCCGGATCTCTTCGCTGCCGTTAAATATGCTGATCGCTGCGTCATTCTTCCTGATGTCATCGATCGTTAGCCGATACCCCTGCTCCAGATCAAAGGTATCTCCGGTCTCGACGCTATCCTCAAGGTAGCAGATGGTAGCTTCATGCACATTTCCTGCGCAGATCGGGATGATCAGGAGTATTGCGAGTGTTATGAAGATGGTGCGCGGGATTGGTCCTTTCATTATACCAATGGTTTGGTTATCCGTTATTATGCATTGTGGCAACACTGGTTTTCTGCGATACATACATAATAAACTACAGCACATCCTACACAAAACCTCCCTGGCAGCGGGAGGGCTGCACAACGCTGGATGCGCGGCAGCCTTGACAGAGGTGGTGCAATGATGAATGAATACATACAGATCATAAGCGAAGGAAGAGACCTGAGCATAGGAGAGGCAGAGCGTGCCATCACAAGCATCTTTACGGATGCGACCGATGCCCAGATCGGCGCGTTCCTGATCGGGATTAAGATGAAAGGAGAGTCGATCGATGAGATCGCGGGATTTGCACGCGGCATGCGCGCCGCTGCACGCACCATCGCGCCGAATGTGGCAGGGACGCTTATTGATACCTGCGGCACAGGCGGCGATGTACACAACACGATAAATGTGAGCACAGCCGCCGCAATCCTCACGGCAGCCGCAGGAATTCCTGTCGCAAAGCACGGGAACTACGCGATCACATCACAGTCCGGAAGCGCGGATGTGCTGAAAGCTCTCGGCATAAGAATCGATCTCCCTCCGGAACGGGTGAAAGAATGCATAGAGAAGGTTGGGATCGGCTTTCTTCTGGCACCGGTCTTCCATCCGGCGATGAAGCGTGTCGCAGGTCCAAGGCGGGAGCTTGGCGTGCGCACCGTATTTAACATCCTCGGACCGCTCACCAACCCGGCAGGTGCATCTGCACAGGTGATCGGCGTCTTTGATCCCGCGCTCTGCGAAACGATTGCAGAGGTGCTTTCTCTCCTTGGAAGCGAGCGTGCCATGGTCGTGCACGGCGATGGCATGGACGAGATCTCGAATATCAGCGAGACAAAGATCGCATCGCTCGAAGACGGGGAGGTCTCGACTTACACCGTCAAGCCAGAGGATTTCGGGATTGCACGGGCGACGATCGCGGATATCGCAGGCGGGACTCCGGAAGAGAATGCTTCCGATATCGTCTCGATATTTGAGGGGCAGGAAGGACCGAAGCGGGATATTGTGGTGCTCAATTCCGGTGCTGCGATCTATGTTTCAGGAATGGTGAGCGATCTGGAATCAGGGGTTCGGAAGGCGGAAGAGGTCATCGATAGCGGCGCAGCGCTTGGCAAGCTGCGCGAGTTCGTGGAGTTTGCGAGTGCGACATCTGTGGCATAATGAAACGACTCAAGTTATACTGTAGATACTATAAAAAAATAAAGTTAAAATAACGGATGCCGCGAATTGCAACGATCGCGGGAGTGGTTGGCGGGCGGTCTGGCAAATTAGCCATTGTGAGTTCCATTGGACCCCACCTATAGATCGGCAGAACATCTTTATAACATACGAGTTACTAACATACGAGTTAGTGATTTTATGCGGTTCACATTACAGCCAGTAAAAGGCACGGGATTCATAAACAGGACAGAACTGCTGGAAGAGATGGTTGATGAACTGGAAAAGACAGAATCGACTATTGGTTATGCTCTTTATGGAAAAAGAAGGATTGGGAAGACCTCAGTGTTGAAAGAGGTTCAGAAAAGACTTGAAAATGAAGATAGGATC
>JAUWCK010000200.1 GCA_030609345.1 Methanosarcinales archaeon
CGCATCGATCGGGCGGGTGGATGGCGGGATCGGGCTGACGATCGAAGAGCCAGGCATCCGCATCACGGCAGACGCGGCAGATGGGATCACCGTCACAGGCAACTTAGAACTGGCAGACCGGATGCGCGAGAGCGCGAGCGCTATCCTCCCTGAGGGTTCTGGCATCCGCATCCGCATCGAGCAGGATTCCCCGTCGCATGTCGGGCTTGGCACTGGCACGCAGGCTGCGCTTGCCGCTGGCATGGCTGTGAACCGATTATACGATCTGGGCTTGAGCGTGCGGGATATCGCGATCGCGGTAGGACGCGGCGGAACCTCAGGCATCGGCGTCGCGTCGTTCGAGAGCGGCGGTTTCATCCTCGATTCCGGGCATAAGTTTTCCGAGAAGGGTACATTCAAGCCGTCGGCAGCATCGAAGTCACCGCCGGCATCGATCCTATTCCAGCAGCCATTCCCGGACTGGGAGATCGTGCTTGCAATCCCTGACGTTGTGGGTGCGCATGATGCAAAAGAGGTGGACATCTTCGGAAAGGAGTGCCCGATCCCTCTATCTGAGGTGCAGGAACTCTCGCACATCATTCTGATGGAGACGCTTCCGGGTGTTGTCGAAGGCGACATCGAGGCATTTGGGGATTCGATAAATCGGATACAGGGCGTGGGATTCAAGAGACGTGAGATTGCGCTTCAGACGCCGGAGATCGCACGGATCATCGAACTGATGCAGGAAACTACGTGTGGTGCCGGGATGAGTTCGTTCGGGCCTGTGGTCTACGGGATCACAGACAGTAAGAGGGATGCAGCAGATGCCGTGCACGAGGTACAGGGGTTTCTGGATGAGACGATCCGCGGCAGATGCATGGTTGTTCATGCCAGGAACTCGGGTGCTGATGTGCGCATAGCCCCCTGAACATATCTCCATGAACATTTAAGTATCAGTACGCCCAATATCATAATCACTCGATGAAGATGATCGTTTTTGATATGGACAGTACGCTGATCGACGCTGAGACTATTGATGAACTTGCTGCGGCGGCTGGCGTTGGTGATCGTGTTGCAGAGATCACAGAGCGGGCTATGAACGGAGAACTCGACTATGGAGCGGCTCTCCGCGAGCGTGTCGGCCTACTGAAGGGGCTTAGCATCGAGCGTGCCAGGCACGCTTGCGAGAGCCTCCCGATGATGCCCGGAGCAAGAGAACTGGTGGATGCTGCCAAGCGCAGGGGATACCAGACCGCTATGGTCACGTGCGGTTTTATGATCTCTGCGAGACGTATCGGAGAGATACTTGGCATAGATCATGTGATCGCAAACGATCTGGCTACGAACGGTGAAAAACTCACCGGAGAAGTGGTCGGCAATCTGACAGAGGCTGACTCGAAGGCACGCGTGCTCAAAGATCTTGCTCACCGGTGTGGAATCGACACATCGGAATGTATTACAATCGGCGATGGTGCGAATGATATATACCTGTTTGCGAATGCCGGATATTCGATCGCATTCAATGCAAAGCCGATCCTGAAAGAGTACGCAGATGCAGTGGTCGATCAAAAAGATTTAAGGGCGATCATCCCGATCATCGAAAAGATAGAGAAATAAGCAAGATCCGTAACGGAGAGGCACAGTATCAGCAGTAAGCTGAAAAAGGAGGATACCAAGCAAATGTTGAAGGAATTACAGGATAAAAAAGCGATACTTGTTAAAGAACTTGAAGAGTACAGAGACAAGCGCAACGAATTGAATACCGAGGCAAGCAAATGGTCTGCAGAGCGTAATAAGTTGAATCGGACATCACGGATGCTGACAGATGAGGCACAGCAGTTCAAACACGAACGCGACGAGTACAACAAAAAGGTAAGCGAGTACAAGGTGAAGAGGGACGAATGTAACAAGAAGATCAATGCAGTCAATGCAACGATCGAAGAAATCAAGAAAGACGCAAATCTCACCGGCGCATCCGTAAGCGAACTCAAAAAAGAGATTGAAAGTCTCGAATTCAGGCAGCAGACCAACGTTTTATCGTCAGAAAAGGAGAAAGAACTCGTCGGCGCGATCGCCATACTGGTCAGCGAATACAAGATGAAGATGACAGAGATCGAGAGAAATGCGGAACTCAAGTCAGCGCTTGGGGTGCTGGAGGATCTGCGTGAAGAGGCGTCTCTGTATCACGAAAAGGTTACGGAATATGCGGATCTGGCACAGGACTGCCATGATAAGATGATTAAGGTGTTTAGGGAAGGTGAGGGCATCAGAGTCAAATCAGATCGCATCCACAGAAAATTCGTAAAAATTCAGGACGAAGCAGACCGCCACCATCACCGGTTCATCAAGACCCAGAAGGAAATCCGGGAACTGGAGAAGATGATTGCCAGCATCACGAGAAGAGGTAGAGAGGATAAGAGGAAAGTGGAGCGGATGAAGGTTAGAAAAGAGGCAGAGTCGATATACAATCTGTTCAGACGGGGGGAGAAGATCAGTACCGAGGATTTGATGTTGCTTCAGCGGTCTGACCTGCTATGATTTATGAGAACTCTTGTATTATGCCTGGATCGGGATGACGATATTGGACGGAAAGCCGGCATCGCAAGTCCGGTTATCGGCAGAAGTGCAAACATAGAGGCAGCAACGAAACTTGCGGTGGCGGATCCCGAGGATTCGGATATCAACACGATCTTTGGCGGGATACAAGAGTACGACCGGTTGAGCGCAGCTGGCACGGACGTTGAGATCGTCTGCATAGCAGGGGATCGTGATGTCGGAGTGGTATCCGATAACAAGATCGCTTTGCAGATAGACGAGCTCCTTGGCAGGGATGAGTTTGGGAACGTGATCTTCATATCAGACGGAGCCGAGGACGAGTCTGTGCTGCCGATCATAGAGTCGAGGATAAAGATAAATTCGGTCAAGCGGATCCGGGTCAAACAGAGCGAGAGCATAGAAAGCACATATTACCTCATTAAAGAGGTTCTCAGTGATCCGAAGATCAGAAGCGCTATATTCATTCCGATCGGGCTTGCTTTCATCGTTTATGCCGCATCGGTCGCAGCAAGACAACCTGAACTTGCGGTTGCAGGCATTCTCGGGGTTGTCGGGACGTATCTCCTGTACAATGGTTTTGGTGTCGGATCGTCCATAGACCGGTACCGTGAAACCGCAACCGAGTCCCTGTACCGGGGCAAGATCAGTTTCATCACATAT
>JAUWCK010000154.1 GCA_030609345.1 Methanosarcinales archaeon
GATGACCGAAGATGATAGACTCCAACCTGGCAACCTCGCCACGCCGCAAGTTATATATCCGACACCATAACAGATACCATCATGTCGATGTCTATCGGTCTCGCTGGAAAACCAAACTCCGGAAAGTCGACCTTCTTCAAATCTGCGACACTTGCAGATATCGAGATTGCAAATTATCCGTTCACAACGATCGATGCCAACCACGGCATCGCTTATGTGCGCACGAGATGCCCGTGCACCGATCTCGATGTCGTCTGCGCAAACTGCAAGAACGGCGTCCGTTTTGTGCCGATCGAGGCGATCGATGTCGCAGGTCTCGTGCCTGATGCGCACAAAGGAAGAGGGCTTGGCAATGCGTTTCTTGACAACTTGCGTCAGGCGCAGGCGATCATCCATGTCGTTGATGCGTCAGGCGGAACCGATATCGAGGGCAACCCGGTGGATATCGGCGAGCACGATCCGCTTGACGATATCGGCTTTCTTGAGTACGAACTGACTATGTGGATATGCTCGATACTGAAGCGGAACTGGAACCGGCTTTCAAAGAGGATACAGGCAGAGAACTTAAATCCGGCAGTCGTGGTCGCAGATCAACTCACAGGTGCGGGCGTCTCCATCCATCAGGCAAAAGCCGCGCTTTCCCGTTTTGGCGAGATCTGTGCAAGACCTCCGCATCTCTGGGACGATTCGGATCTGCGGAATTTTGCAGACCTGCTCCGGATAGAGAGCAAGCCGATGATCATCGCAGCGAACAAGGCAGATATCGCGCCGGAAGAGAACATAAAGCGACTCTGCGATCTTGATTACACCGTGATCCCGACATCTGCCGAAGCAGAACTTGCGCTCCGTATGGCGGACAAGAGCGGCGCAATCTCGTACGTTCCTGGAGATCCGGACTTCGAGATCATCTCAAACGATCTATCTGATGCGCAGATCCGGGCTCTCGATAAGATTCGGGATATGGTTACGAGTCTGGGCGGTACAGGCATCCAGCAGTGTATCAATGCGGCAGTCTTCGATCTCCTCGATCAGATCGTGGTCTATCCTGTCGAGGATGAGGCACGGTTCACAGACAAGAAAGGAAACGTCCTTCCGGATGCGTTCCTGATGCGAAGGGGCAGCACTGCACACGATCTTGCGTACCAGATTCACACCGATATCGGGGAAGGGTTCTTACATGCGGTCGATGCGCGGCAGAGGATGCGGATGGGGCGGGAACTCGAGGACGGGGACGTGGTGAAGATTATCTCGACGAGATGATTGGAAATTTATGAGCTATACTCCCTAAAAGCCCCTCTTAAAACTCGACCTCTGGTGCGGTTTCTGCTCCTTTCTCTGCCTCGAAGTATGATCTTTCATCAAACCCGAACATGTTGGCAACGATTGCTGCTGGCATCCTCTTTATCCGGGTATTGTACGCCCTGACCTCTTCATTGTAGCGCATCCGTTCTACTGCGATGCGGTTTTCCGTCCCTTCCAGTTGCGCCTGCAAGGCAAGGAAGTTCTCGCTCGCCTTCAGATCAGGGTAATTCTCAACGACAAGAAGAAGTCGCGAGAGCGCGGAATCCATCGCGCCGGCAGCCGCCATCTGCTCATCAGTCGTGGACGCCGCGCTCCACTGGCTTCTGGCCTTCGTAATCTCGGTCAGGAGTTCCTCTTCATGCGATGCATAACCTTTCACAGTCGAAACGAGGTTAGGGATCAGGTCAGCTCTTCGCTGGTACTGGCTCTCCACCTGAGCCCATGCACCGTCAACCCTCTCCTCAGAACTTACAAAACCGTTGTACATCGACAGGAACCAGCCGCCAGTAAGCAGTGCAACCACCGCGATTACGGCGACAACGACAAGTGCTGTATTCTTAGAACTCATTCAATCACCTCAAATTCGTCAACGATCTCTCCGATGTCAGATAGTACCTTGATAATATCCCTGATGTACTGCTCCTTATCCTTCTTAAATTTGGCATTGCCGTGCCGTATATCATAGATCTCTCTCAGTATATCCGTATCGACATCATAAGCGTCCGAGACTGCTCTCCACATATCACCGGGGCTGCTAGGGGGTAGGTCCTTCAGATACAGGAGCGATCCAACGATCGGCGCAAGGACAGGGACCGCCGCACGGGCGAGTCTCTCAAGATCCTTGCCCTTGAACCTTAGATATTCCCCGCGGAGATGAAGTAGCTTTGATCGGAACTCAAACTCAAGCTGGTGTCGCAGGTGCTTTTTTGATATCACAAGGTCTTTTAGGAGGTCTTCGCCATCGAGCATCGTGTGGTGCTGCTTGATGTTCAAAAATTCGATGGGAAATACATCGGCACCGTCAAGGAGTTCCTCCTTCGTCAATAGAAGCGGTATTTCCTTGGTCCCTTTGAGTTTATGCAGCGTATCAAAGTCAATACTATTGCAGACCGCAAGGAGTGTCATCTCATCACCAGTCTGGTATTGTGCAAGTGTAACCAGATTGTCTCCCAGAATCGTCTTTATTTTTTCCGCATCTGTCTTTGTTGTCATATTATCACCATATTATCATCAAACACCGATCGGCAGCCTACACATCACCAGCCTCCGCCGAAACCGCCACCTCCGGACATGCCGCCTCCGAATCCGCCGAAACCGCCACCAAATCCACCGCCACCTCCGGACATGCCGCCTCCGAATCCGCCGACTCCTCCGTAGTACATGTATCCGCGCCCTCCAGCTCTCCGCCCTCCAGACATCCGGATGAGGATGGCCATGATGAAAATGAAAAAGAACAATATCCCGATCCACCCACTGGAGGTGCCGGTACTGCCCTGATCGTTCATGCTGTACTCGGAGATGACCTCTTCATCGCCTTCGAGGAGCCCTTCGATTACGAGCATCGATTCATAGATGCCTTTGCCGTATTCGCCATTTCTGAAATTGGGTGTGATGATCCTATCGCCGATATTCACCTTCATGCTGTCGGTTATCACCCCTTCAAGCCCGTAACCAACTTCAAACCGGTATTTTCGTTCTTGTTTTGCTACAAGAATCAAAAGACCGTTATCCTTATCCCTTTTGCCTATGCCCGCCTGTTCTAAGAGTTTTACCGCATACATCTCTTTGGATTCGCCTTCAAGAGATTCCACAGTAACGACAGCAATCTCAACTGTCGTCGCTCCTTCGATCTTCTTTGCAAGCTCGGTTATCTTTGTTTCATAGACCGGGTCGATCATATCCGCATCATCAGTGATAAACCCGGTGAGCTGCGGATAATCGACGGCTGCAACCGCAGGTAAGGCGGATAGGAGGATCAGCAGAATCAATATTACTACAGATGGCTTTGTCATTTTCATCGTATCACGGTCGCTCCTTAAATAACTCTTAACCCTATCTATCTTAACTTATATAAAAACTCTCCAGCTTGGCGAGGTTGTCAACTTAACGTACATGCTCCTAACTTATGGCTAAATTCAGTGGAATCCGGTTGGTACAGTTCGAGTGAGTATCCCGTGGGTGTACATGTACCTTCGTAATTGCCTTACTTCGTGGTCTTGGTCACCCAAACACAGCTTTCCGCACAGCATCGATATTAGCATCCACTTCGAGCGGCTTTGCGCAAACATCCACAACCTCGGTCGGATCCTTCAATATGTTGCCAGTCGTGATACAGACGATCCGCTCATCAGCGTCGATCAGCCCCTCTGCAACCAGTTTCCGAAGTCCGGCAACCGATGTCGCACTTGCAGGCTCAACACCGATCCCCTCTACCGATGCCAGATCGCGCTGCGCAGAAATGATCTCCTCATCAGAGACCGAGATTGCAAGTCCGCCCGATTCCCTGATCGCGCGCAGTGCCTTTGCAGCGTTTACAGGATCCCCGATCCGTATCGCAGTTGCAATCGTCTCAGGGTT
>JAUWCK010000029.1 GCA_030609345.1 Methanosarcinales archaeon
CCCATCAGCACTTTTTTGGCTTTGAGTTTGGTAATCACCCCTCTAATATCAAGGAATTTCTCGCCTTCAGTGACATCTACCCCAAGCAAATCTTTTGTTTCACCATCAAAACCATTGAGATAAGCATCAAAATCAATCTCAAAGGATTTGTCGTTTTTGCAGATCTCGGTCAGGGTTTTGCTGTGCTCAAAAATATATTGGTTGTAACCTTGCCCCTTATCTTCAATCATACCATACAGGTCATCTTTATCGATTCCAGCAAAAACTTCTTCGCCGATATCAGCTTTTTCATCATCAAACATTCTAACAAGACGGCTTTCAATCATAGCAAGGGCAAAAAAAGGCATCATATATGATGGCCATTCGGACTCTTTGATACCACTGCCGCGTAAAAGATCAGCAGTTGCCCATATTTTTGATTCGTATTGGAGTATGTTCATTTAGTGTAGTCTCTCTTTTCATTTCAATCTTGTAAATGTTCAGCTTGAGTTAAACACAACGGTCTTTATAATTTTATTAAAATATAGTTTTAATGCAAAACATTTGCTGAAATTCATTTGTTATGTTTTCAACAATTCAATTTTTCGCGCTGATGCCTGTGCCCTTTCCATGCATACCCCCGCTCCCGACTCGCAAACCCCCTCCACCCCCTCCACCTCGCCAGACGCCCTCTGCAACGCAGCAATGCCTGCGACTGTGTATGCCTTCGAGAGCAGCGTTGCGATATTGTATTTGCTTATGGAAAACGGAGCATCTCCGAGTCTCCTCAAAACCGCGGCTTCCACCTCCGGACGGGTTGGGTTCACAGAGAACGAATCGAGCGCATCACCAGCCTCCCAGAACGAATCCATGCATTCATCGAGCGGTTTTACGGTCTCCCCCTCTTCCCCCTCCGCAGAAGTATCGGAAACACGCCGTTTCCTGAGCGCATCGATGATATCTTCCTTTGTCCTGCCCCTCAGCTTGAAGATGAGGAACGGATCCTCGTCGAACCGCTCTGCCAGCAGGTAATAGACGGCTGCGATGTGCTTACACGGGTTTGCCCAGTCAGGGCACGAACAATCGGTTTCAAGATCCTTTAATTTCACGGGAAAGAGCGAGATTCCGGCTTCTGCGAAAGCATCCTCGATATCAGCCGGCATCTCGCCCGCCAGGAGTTTGGCTGCGAATATCGCTTTTGACGCCATCGCGTCGATCACCTTCTCCCAGTCCGCATTGGAGATCGGATCCATCTCGATTGTGACGCGGTATGGTTTCGATCCTGAGCCCTGAACCTTCGATTTGACGACCCCGGTCCGGACATCGATCGAGATCACCTGCCCTTTCCTCGCATAAGAGCGTCCGCGGGTCAGTCTTGTCCCCATACTGAACGATTCGAGAACAGCGATCCAGCGTTTCGACCACCACGTCGTTCCGATCTCACCCCGCTTGCTCTTTGCCTTTATGCCGTCCTTCACCGCTTTTGGCTTTGCAGGTTTGTAGTATTCCCAGTAGCCCCATCTCACCATCGTCAGTCGCCCCCTGCAAGCGCGGCATCACGGCTCAGCGTGAAGATGTCCTTGAGTTCGTCGGTAGATAGTTCGGTGATCCACGCCTCGCCAGAACCGACGATGGCGTCTGCAAGTGCTTTTTTCTCCTCTAACATCTGGTCTATCCGCTCTTCGAGCGTTCCGATGCAGACGAACTTGTGTGCGAAGACGTTCTTTGTCTGCCCGATGCGGAAGACGCGGTCCGTTGCCTGGTTCTCAACAGCAGGGTTCCACCAGCGGTCGAAGTGGAAGACGTGGTTTGCGGCTGTGAGGTTAAGCCCGAACCCGCCTGCCTTTAGTGATAGAACGAATAACCGCGGTCCGTGCTCGTCTTCCTGGAACCGCTGGACCATCTCGTCCCGCTGTTTCCTTGGCGTCCCGCCGTGCAGGAATAGCACCTCGCTATCGAACCGCTCCTGCAGATGGTGGCGCAGCATGGCGCCCATTCCTGCAAACTGTGTGAAGATCAGCGCTTTGTCGCCCTCGGAAAGTACCTCCTCAAGCATCTCGCCAAGACGCGTCAGTTTTCCCGATCGCGCCTTTAGAGGGCTTCCGTCCTGGAGAAAGAGCGCGGGATGGTTGCAGATCTGCTTGAGTTTCGTAAGTGTTGCAAGCACAATCCCCTTTCGCTCGATCCCGTCCGCGTACTCGAGCTTATCGAGCATCTCCGCAACCACAGCCTCGTAGAGCGACGCCTGCTCGTGCGTCAGGTTGTGGTAGACCTTCGCCTCCACCTTCTCAGGCAGGTCATGTATTATCAGAGGATCGGTCTTCAGACGCCTCAGGACGAATGGCTGGATTATGCGCCTGAGCACCTCTGCACGCGCCTCGTCCCGATACTTCTCGATAGGTATTGCGAAACTCTTGCGAAAGCCCTGTGCGGATCCGAGGTATCCGCGGTTTAAGAAGTCCATGATCGACCAGAGATCTGATAGCCGGTTCTCAACAGGCGTTCCTGTGAGTGCGATCGTGTGATCGGCTTTGATCCTCTTTATCGCCTGCGTCTGCTTGGCGGCTGGATTCTTGATGTTCTGCGCTTCATCGAGGACTATGTGCCGCCAGTGAACCTGCGATAACTCCTCTTCGTCACGATGCGCCAGTGCGTATGTGCTGATCACGAGATCGTGCTTCTCTGCCTCCTCTGAAAATGCACTGCCAGCGAGCCGGTCAGTGCCGTGATGAATCATCACTCCAAGAGATGGTGCAAACCGCTCAACCTCCTTTCGCCAGTTGCCAACGACCGACATCGGGCAGATCAGGAGTGTCGGATCCGGGGTTTCCCCATCTTTGCCAATCTCCTCACGTTCGTGTAGAAGGAATGCGATCAATTCCACGGTCTTGCCAAGACCCATATCATCTGCCAGACATGCGCCAAAACCGAATCCACCGAGATGCGCAAGCCACGAGACGCCTTTTGCCTGATACGGGCGGAGGACTCCGTTAAACGCTCCGGGTTGATCGACAAGGGTTATCTTCGCACCATCTCCCCTCTCCCCCCTCTCTCCCTCATCATCACCTGAAAATTTGCTTAACATCTCTCTAAACCAGCCCTCGGTCTCGACTCCCACGACCGGAAGCCCGATCTCCTCTCCGATATCTTCCGCACCAAGCCCGAGGCGCATCGCTTCGCCAAGCGTAATCTCACGCTCCTTGTGCTTCTTTTCGAAGAAATTGATCGCGGTCTCGATATCCTCAGCCCGCAGCTCCACCCACTTACCACGCACCTGGACAAGCGGTATCTTTAAACTGGCTAAATGCTTGAATTCATCCATAGAAAGCGTTTTATCTCCGATCGCTACCGTCCAGTCGTAAGACATGATCGATTTGACGCTGAAATGCCCTGAACCGATGCCACCTTCCTGCACCGGGAACGGTGTCTTGATCTTTAATTTGACGCCGAGACGTGCGCCCGTTTTCTCCCACCATGGCGGGAGAAGGACGCCAAAACCGTTCTGCTCAAGAAGAGGGGCAAACTCCCGCAGGAATGAATACGCCTGCCCCGCACTCATATCAAACCCCACGGGACGTGCATCCTGTAAACTCCTCTCGATTGGGGGGTATGTCTGAGAAGCTCTGCCAAGGTCGGCAAGCAACTGCTCCTGCGGGTTTTTGAACTTTCGTTTGAGAAACGTGAGTGTTTCCGACCGTGTCTTCCATACCTTATCCGCAGGGATCAGCAGACTCGGGTCGTCCTTCGCCTGGAGGAAGAAACCGAGACTCCACATATTCCAGTCCTGCTCTCGATCCCTGTCACGAGTTGCATCGCCACCACCATCCATCTCTTCATACTCCCCCTCATCAGGATCCGGTGGCGCATCAAGCCTGAAACACGTGCGGAATGGCGCAGATGGCATGGCTGGCTGGAGCCCGGAGAGCCACTCCTGCAACTCACCAGAGAATGCTGCCACAGCCTCGATCGGTGCATCGAGCGCGGGATCCCCGGTCGACAGTGCCGATATGAACCGCTCCGGCATCGGGGTGATTCTGGGGCGGCGACCACGGCGGGGCGGGATCAGTGATATGGACTCAAGGCTCCTGCGCACGAACACGTCAACGCTTCGGTCGATGAAACTCCGAATTATATGCCGTGGCGGCGTATCCTGTGCGTGTGGTATTCCCTCTTTTTGGATGATGAGTGCCCGGCAGTATGCGGGCATCGCATCTGCGAGTGTGTGCACCCGTTCCATATCATCCCCGGCGATAACCGCGGTCCAGACCGCGACATTCTCTCTGATTGTGGGTATAACCTGTTCTTCAGTGATAAGCGCAAGCGAGAATAGGGCTGCTTCAGTCCAGAACCGAAGTGAACTCCCAAAGGCGATGCCGTGGGGCGGGCGGGCTGGTAGATCGAGTAAGAGATCAAACGCTATCCCTGGGTCAAATATTAGCGTCTCGACATTCCATCCGGCAAGCGCGGTCGCCTTCCCGTGATCGTACTCCTCCTCCCGGACAAGCCATGGCGATGGCAGCGGACCTCTCTGCGTCGAGGGGAGGAGAAGCGGTATCGTCCCGATTCCGGATGGAGTCTGCCCGAAAGTGCTTTCGACGATCTCACTTAGCATATCCGCAGGAAGAGAGAATGGGTGAGTCCTAAGCTTTGGATTTTTTGGTGGTCTTCCACGGCGGGGCGGGGCGGTCAATGGCAGCGCGGATGCCTCCGCCCATAAACACAGTTCATCGCCGTTCCAGATTGCATGTAAGACCTGCATTATGCGCACTCCTTTCGATAGGTATACTGATCGGTAATGTGATTCTTCTCTTCATAAACCTGATCTGAACCACCATGGGCAAGTTGATCAGCCTCACCTCATCAGAGCCATCTTCAGAAAAGCACCCATGCTCTTCCTGTTCATCAGGAGTTTCCGGACGACAACGGACGGATGATCCATATCCCCATATCTCGTGATCAGATCCAGCAGTTCATCGTCATCCAGCACTCTGATCAGCCGGTTGATCTCGGAATCAGAAAGACGCGCCATCCATCCATTAATCCTCCTTCCGATCGCAAGTTCCCCCCCGATCCTGGCTCTCCAGAGTTTATCGTATTCGGAGAGTCGCCTGACCGACGTATCCCCCTCCAGAACAGCGTCTGCTGCTATCTTTCCCGCGATCTTTGCGCACACAGCGCCGGGATACACACCTCCGCCTGACGTCGGCTTGACCTGCCCCGCGGCATCGCCAACGATCAGCAGACCATCGGCTGCCGTTTGCTGTGGTACACCGATCGGGATTCCACCAAGCGCGATGCCTGCGATGCCGGGATCGCACTTTTCCGATACGACCGGGTGCTCTGCGATCAGCCGTTTCAGATGAGCCCATGCGGACTCCTGCTTCACTCCCGATCCCGATCCAAATCCCGGTCGGACTGCAAGCCCGATGCGTGCGCTACTGTGGTACGGGATCGCCCACGCAAAGAACCCCGGAGCGCACGATCCAGGGAATATCTCGACAAATTCAGGATCATCGAAGTCGTAGATCGTGCTGACCTGTGCGCCAGAGAGAATCGTGTCTGGCGTATCGAGACCAGCCCACCGTGCGATACGGCTCTGCACCCCGTCCGCCCCGATGACCACATCAGCCTCGATCGCGTCGGGCTCGCCTTCGATTTCGACGTGGAGGATCCTCCGGTGTTCACGAGTTCCCGTGCCGATATCAATACCGACAGCACGCGTGCGCATGAGAATCTCTGCGCCGGACCGGATCGCATTCTCTGCGAGCGTGCGGTCAAATATCCTGCGATCGACCACGTACGCCTTGATCTCGCCGCCCGATATGCGGATCCGCCGCAGGTCAGGCGCATACACAAACGCACCTGTGATCGGGTGAAATTCACTATCCGGAACGACTTCACACTCCCGGATCGCGCTCGTGCTCAGCAGACCTGCGCATTGCACAGGCGACCCGATGGATGCGTGTTCCTCGATAAGAAGTGTTTTCGCTTCGTTTTTTGCGGCGTACTTCGCTGCCAGACAGCCGGCAGGTCCTGCGCCGACCACAACGACCTCGTAGTCCATGGTTCGGTATGGTTATGGAATCTGGTGAAGATCAAATGTTGCGATGTTTTGCCCCAATCCAACTTGACATGATTGCGGCAAGCGGGATGCAGGGAGATGGTCAACTTATCCGGGGTTATGCCAATCCAGTTGGTTAAACCTGGAATGGCTCAGCGCATCGTGCCCACTTACTTATAAGTCAGTCCCGAAGATCGAATCTTCACGATCGTGCACTACCTCATTTATTTCATATTTAAATTTCTTAATCTCCCGCACCATCAATTCTTCATCTTTGTAACGCACTACAAGCATTTGTTTATCGGTTTCAATGGTCGCCCATGCATATTTGTCGATATATTCCTTACCCGCATCGAAATACTCGTCAAGCACAGATATCCGACCCTCATAATCAACAACCCTGATGAAATGAATCTTCCCAGCAACCATGGGCAAGTGATTCACGTCGATTGTAAAATCATCTGGCAGCATTCGTTTAGGACTGATCTATTTTAGATTCTCATTTCTCAGCTTCCACGCGTTGAATTTGTTTTCTTTTTCGAAAAATTCCGGTGACTTGCTTCTTATGTCATTCAAATCTCTAAATCGATCCTTCTTCCAGAAACGTTTGTCAAAACCTTTGTTAAACTCCTCAATCGTCCCGTTCATCCATGGTTTCGAGGGGGCGATGAACACAACACCGATTCCAACATACAAAGTTAATCTCATGAAACGACTGAACGATTTAGGATGCTTATGACCCTCTGGGGGCTGTCACGTCATCTAGTGTTGGATTAAAATTCTGGTTTTTCCAAATGTCCAAACCTGAAGCGGCAGACGCGAGACTTGAATCAACAACATCTTCAAAACAACGCCAACACCACGTGATGTGACAGTCCCACGATGTGACAATCTTTATCTATCTGAAAGATTACAACAGTACTACCTGATACTTAGGTGATTTCATGATACGGACGTTTATCGCTGTTGATCTTCCGGATTCTTTCGTAGACACAATCGCAGAGATCCAGCAGGAACTCAAAGGAAACATAAAACTCGTGGACCCGAAGCAGGTCCACATTACGATGAAGTTTCTTGGAGATGTGCCCGAAAAAAAGATTCCAAAGATCGAAGATGCGCTTTTGGGCATAAACTCCGAACCATTCACAGCAAGAGTCCACGGGGTTGGAGCATTCCCGAAACCAAGTTATGCGAGGGTGATCTATATCGGCGCAGATCCCGCGGAAACATTTACCCAGTTGTACGCAGAGGTGGAGTCGGCGCTCACGCCGCTTGGATTTAAGCGCGAGAAGCGTCCGTTCACCCCACATGCGACCCTTGCACGGGTAAAACATAACCCGGAAGAGGCGCGAATGAGACTTAGAGATACGATCGAGCACCTGTCAGATATCGAGGTCGGAACGATGGATGTGGACACAATCAAACTGAAGAAGAGCACACTGACGCCGAAAGGCGCAATCTACGAGACACTAAAGGAAGTGCACCTATGAGCGAAGAATCTGTCTTTGTGGTGAAGACCACTGCGAATCAGGAGCGTTCGGTCGCAAACATACTCGGGCAACTTGCGCTGAGGGATCATTACGACATACGCGCGATACTCGTGCCTGATGAACTGCGCGGCTACATACTGGTCGAGTCGGGTGACCGCGACGAACTTGCCCAGGCGGTCCAGATGGTGCAACATGCAAGATCGCTGGTGCAGGGCGAATCCACCATCGAGGAAGTGGAGCACTTCCTGACACCGAAACCGACCGTCACAGGCATATCGGTCGATAGCATCGTGGAACTCATCTCAGGACCGTTCAAGGGCGAGAAAGCGAGAGTGAAGCGCGTTGATGAGGCACATGAAGAGATTACGGTCGAGCTCTTTGAGGCGATGGTGCCGATACCGGTCACTGTGCGCGGCGATCATGTCAAGGTGCTGAAGCGAGAAGGGGAATGAGATATAAGACCCCGAAGCAGTGGTAAAATGTGGAAAATAGAATCATAACAGGCGCGATGAAAGTATCCGGGCTGTGGCTCGATTCGCCAGAGTTACGCAAACATTAGGCGCGGAACTTTCTGAAAATCTATCGATTTATCACCGCGGAGCACGCAGAGATCGCGGAGAAGGATTTACTCTGCGTTCTCCGCGGTCTCTGCGGTGTGAATGCAGTGATAGTTCGGGTAGTGCCTTTTGGGACTGCCAAACACCACGTAAGGTGGCGAACCTCCAGCCGCAAAAGATTTAACATCCTGATGCCAATCCTGTTCTTGAGGAACGAACATGGCACAGTACAAGATTCCAGTGATCCCAGGCGACGGCATCGGTCCGGAGATCGTCGCAGAGGGCAGGAAGGTTCTGGATGCGGCAGGAGAGGCGTACGGGTTTGATATAGAATGGATCGAGTATCCGCACGGCGCAGAGCATTACCTAAATACCGGAGAACTGCTTTCAGAGGATACGCTCACGGAACTCTCCGGATACGATGCGATCTACCTCGGATCGATCGGTGACCCGCGTGTCCCTCCCGGGGTGCTTGAGCAGGGGATTTTACTTGCCGCACGGTTTTATTTCGACCAGTACATCAATTTAAGACCGGTCAAACTTCTGAGAGGAGTTGAGACTCCGCTGAAGGATAAAACACCGGAAGATATCGATTTTGTCGTGGTACGGGAGAACACCGAGGACCTGTACATCGGCGTAGGCGGGCGGGCTTCAGCCGGCAAGAGCCGCGGTACCGCTGAGATCGTGCGCAATCTGTACCATGTGAAGTTCGGTCTGGACATCGAGAGCGATGCCGACGAGATCGCTTACCAGATAGGGATGATCAGCAGGCAGGGGACCGAGCGGGTGATCCGTTACGCATTTGAGCTTGCATCCACGCGGGAGAAGAAGCTTGCGTCCGTTGACAAGGCAAACGTGATGACCGACATCTACGGATTCTGGAGGGAGGTCTTCACATCGGTCGCAGGCGAATATCCCGGCATCGAGACCGATTTCAACTTCGTGGACGCGATCTGCATGTGGTTTGTGAAGAACCCTGAGTGGTTCGATGTGGTGGTAACGCCCAACATGTTTGGGGATATCATCACCGATCTCGGCGCGATGATCCAGGGCGGACTCGGGCTTGCGCCGGGAGGGAACATCAATCCGGAAGGCGTCTCCATGTTCGAGCCGATACACGGGAGTGCGCCAAAGCACCGCGGTCTGAACAAGGTCAACCCGATCGCAACGATCTGGGCTGGCGCAATGTTAATCGAGCAACTCGGCGAGCGCGACGCTGCGAATGCG
>JAUWCK010000189.1 GCA_030609345.1 Methanosarcinales archaeon
ACCTCAATGCAAATGTACTCTGCAAGCGCAGGGTGGTATTGCCAGTTACGATAAAACAGACAAAAGGTGAAGTTATCAGATGAAAATGCCAGCAAGATTTCGAACCCACTGCCCCTACTGCAAGAAGCATACCGAACACAAAGTCGAACGGGTGAAGCCAGCAAAAGCGTCATCCATGACCCGAATTGTGCGGCAGAAGAAGCGGCAGAGCGGCATCGGGAACAGTGGAAAGTTTTCAAAGGTCCCTGGTGGCGACAAGCCCACCAAGCGGATTCATCTCAGATACCGGTGCAGTGAATGCGGAAAGGCACATGTGAGAAAGTGCTTCAGAGCATCCAAATTTGAATTGGTGGAATGACAATGAAGAAGAGTATAATACCAACCCCGAAGAGCAGGTTCCTGCGGGTCAAATGCAAATGTCAGAATGAACAAGTCATCTTCGGAAACGCAAGCACCGAGATTAAGTGCATAGTCTGCGGTGAGGTGCTTGCAGAGTCGACAGGTGGCAGAACGAAGATACTGACCCAGATCCTCGAGGTTCTGGAGTGAGACTATGCGAGAGTGGCCCAGCCAGGGTGATCTGGTCGTTTGCACTGTTGCGAAGGTGATGGACTTTGGCGTCTTCGCAGAACTGGACGAATACGGCAAAAAAGAGGGTTTGATTCATATCTCGGAGGTCGCTGCCGGTTGGGTGAAGTATATCCGGGATTATCTGCGCGAGGGGCAGAAGATCGTCTGCAAGGTGCTCTCAGTAAACCCGAAGCGCGGCCACATCGATCTCTCGTACAAGGATGTGAATGAGCACCAGCGCAGGGATAAGATCCAGGAATGGAAGAGCGAACTTCGCGCTGAGAAATGGCTCAGCTTTGCAATAGGCGATGAGACTGTGGAGCGGCAGCTTGCAGATACGCTTCTCGATTCGTTTGGCAGCCTGTATAACGCCTTCGAAGAGACTGTGATATCAAGCAGGTCTGTGCTGATCGATGCCGGAATCGATGAGGAATACGCAATCTCGATCGAGGAGGTTGCAATCGAGAACGTGAAGATCCCGTCTGTCGATATCACCGGGTTCCTTGACCTGACATGCCCTGTCCCTGATGGCGTGGATGCGATCAAGAGATCGCTTGCTGCGGCTGCAACCGTCGATGAGGATTGTGTTACACTCGAGATCAGTTATGTCGGCGCGCCAAGATACCGCATCCACGTCACCGCGCCCGATTACAAACTGGCAGAGAGAATCCTCAAGGAATCTGCAAAGCGCGCAATCGATGAGATAGAGCGTCTGGACGGGGAAGGCACATTCCACAGGCACGAGGAGTGAAGTGAGTGGGGGCGGTTTCGCGGTGAAGTCAAAGATTCTCAAGTGCAGCGAGTGCGGCAGATACACCTTAAAAGCGATCTGTCCCGCATGCGGTGCTGCCGCCATAAACCCGTGTCCAGCCAGATATTCGCCGGAAGACCGGTATGGCATGTACCGGCGCAGGATGAAGAGATTTCATGACGATGATACAGGAACTTGAACTTGACGATACCGATAGGCAACTGATAAACCTGATCCAGCTGGACTTTCCACTGGACTCGCGCCCTTTCCACACGCTTGGATGCCAGATCGGCATATCCGAGGCAGAGGTCATCGATCACCTCAAGAGACTCACAGATATCGGCGTAATCCGGAGAATCGGTCCCATTCTAAATACGAAAGGACTCGGGGGCGCCAGCACGCTTGTCGCGATGCAGGTGCCAGAAGATGCGATCGACGGTGTTGCCTCGCGGATCAACGGTTTTGATGAGGTGTCGCACAATTACCTGCGCCCTGGTGCGTATAACATCTGGTTTACGGTTTCTGCACGCAGTAAGAAGCGATTGCACGAGATGATCAGCGAAATTAAAGCACTTGGATACCCGTTCCTCGAGCTTCCTGTCACACGGCTCTTCAAGATCGGGGTGAAGTTTGAGGTTTGAGGTGTGATGCGAGGAGAGCAAGGTGAGAAAGATGGACGATCTTGATCTGAAACTGATAAAACTTACACAGGACGGGATCGATCTCGTCCCGGAGCCCTTCAGGGGGATCGCTCTCGAACTTGCGATCCCTGAGGCAGATGTGATCGACAGGACCCGGGCGCTCGTGGAGAGCGGCGTCATCCGCAGGTTCGGGGCATCGATCGGGCATCGCGTGCTCGGGATCGTTGCGAATGCGATGTGCGTCTGGAATGTCCCTGACGACCGCGTCGAGGAGGTCGGAGCCGTGATGGCAGGGTTTGGCGAGGTCTCGCACTGCTACGAGCGCGTGAGATGCCCGGAATGGAACTACAACCTGTACGCGATGATCCATGCCTGTACAAGAGAGGAATGCGAGCGTACCGCACATGACATCTCACGGGCTACCGGCATTTCTGATTATATGCTTTTGTTCAGCGAGAGAGAGTTCAAGAAGACTGGCGTGCGGATATGACCGCATGCAATGTCTGAACATCAAGTAATTTATGTTGTGGTCAAATCGACCCCACACAAGCGGTAAAAGCTACTGGATTTAACCACAGAGGACACCGAGAGCACAGAGTTTTTAAATCAATTCTCTGTGTCCCTGTCCCAACGGTTCAACTGTCAGCCCCTTCCCGCCACAGGAGTTACCCTGCTTCAACGGTAATGCGAAGCGTAGCGTAGCGAAGCCGTTGACACCATGCTACGGTCTTAGACCCCGCTGGACTCACATCACCTCGCAATGTCCCAGAACTCTCTGCTATATTCCAAGACCGGAGGATTGGACTAACGGTGGTGTGAATGCTGCCTTCCGTCACACAGAAAACGTCGGCTTCCAGAATCATCAGAATTTCGGGGCTTATAACCTTCACTTCCGTTGTGGCCTGGTATCCCATCCCCCCAGCTTCACATCAGCCTGTTACCAGGCTGGGTGCGGGGTTCAGTTCTGAGATGGTGGCTAACCTTTCCTCAGGCTGGATTTTCACCAGCTGGCGAGTATGAATTTATCTCGGCACGCCAGTGTAATCTTGTGGTTTAATCAGCAATTCCAGCTCAGTCATGTATTCCACACTCCCGGTCTTACTTACCGAATTTTTAGTTCCACATTATGCACATAGAATGTAAAAAATAAATAAGGTATAAATTCAAGACTTGGTATTTTAACTACTTATACGAGAACATCGCCGAAAAAAATACACTTACCAGTCGATACAAGCAAAATCGAATCCATCTCCATGGTGTGATTTCCCGAAATGATTTCGCCCTATGAAGATGCTCCCCCATGCCAGATGGTGGGCGAAGCCATGAGTTAAAAATCCAAGTATTTTCCACACAAATAGTCCATATCTATCGGATATTCGCACCGTTCGTGAGATTTA
>JAUWCK010000044.1 GCA_030609345.1 Methanosarcinales archaeon
TCTTCTGGTCGCTGAAACTGTGCTCTATGAGCTGCACGGGCTCATCAGCAATGCCAAGCAGGTCATTAAAAAGCATGGTGAATGGAATATCCCCAATGATATAAAACCACTATCTTTTTCAAGTGAGCGCACCCATCATAACAAACTATGCGGCTGGTCATGAAATTCGGAGGCGCCTCGATCGCAGATGGTGAGAAGATAAAATGGGTTGCTGAGTTGATAAACCGCCATCGAGACCATGAACTGGTCGTTGTGACCTCTGCGCTTAAGAATGTCACGGATCATCTGCTGGAACAGGCAGATATGGTAACGGACGCGGGGGACATCGTGGCGGTTCGTGAACTGGTCGAGCATCTGCGAGGTATCCATTACAGGGCGGCGCATGTAGCAATCGACGACGAGATCACCCTCAATCAGGTGCTGGGCGAACTGGACAGCCGCATCTGCGAACTGGAGCAGGTTTTGACCGGGATATGCTATCTCGGGGAGTTGACACCCCGTTCCAGCGATTACATCTCTTCTTACGGGGAGTTGCTCTCAGCTCCGATCCTATCAGGAGCGCTCCGCTCGATCGGCATCTCTTCGACGCACCTTACAGGCAGAGAGGCTGGGATCATAACCAACAGCGAATACGGGGCAGCAAAACCGCTTGAAGGCACCAATGAACGGATACGTGCGAGCTTGCTTCCGCTGATCCGCGAGTGCGTGCCCGTGGTCACAGGCTTTATCGCAGAAGACGCATCCGGCATCCCGACAACGCTCGGGCGCGGCGGATCTGATTTCTCGGCATCGCTGATAGGTGATGCGATCGATGCAGATGAGATCTGGTTCTGGAAGGAGGTGTCAGGGATCATGACAGCAGACCCGGAGATCGTGCCAGACGCGCGCAACATCCCGCTGATCTCATACATCGAGGTGATGGAACTCTCGTACTTTGGCGCAAAGGTGCTTCATCCGCGTGCGATCGAACCCGCGATCAGAAATGATCTCCCTGTGCGTGTGTTAAACACCTTCGATCCCGATTTTACAGGCACGCTTGTGGTGAAGGAGCAGGAGCAGGGCAGAGAGGTCGTGAAAGCGGTCACCGTCATCGAAAACATCGCGCTGATAAACATCTCAGGAGCCGGCATGGTAGGCACCATCGGGGTTGCAGCACGCGTATTTGGCGCACTTGCAGATGCGGGCGTGAACATCGCCATGATCAGTCAGGGATCGTCCGAGGCGAACATCTCGATCGTTGTCGAGGAGTCGCATCTGGACCTCGCTGTGAAAGCCATCAGGTCAGAGTTCAGAAACGGGGTGATACGCGAGTTGACAATGAACTCGGATGTCAGCGCAGTCGCGGTGGTCGGGGCAGGCATGGTCGGCATCCCTGGTATTGCGGCACGCGTCTTCACAGCGATGGGGAGCGCGGGCATCAATGTGATCATGATCAGTCAGGGCTCTTCAGAGCACAACATCTCGTTTGTGGTGCAAAGTAATGATGCGGAGAGGGCTGTGCGTGCGCTGCACAGTGAGTTCGGGCTTGGGCTGCCGAGATCGTGAAGGGCTAAATAGATGTGCGCCCCTTCTTAATCGGCGGTTGTATTTCCTACTGATGTCATTTATCAGGGGGATCACTCGAACAATTGATCCACGTACCAGCCCGCATCAAACTTCACGAGGTCCTCGTACTTCTGCCCGGTTCCCAGAAACAGTATCGGCTTTCCTGTGATGTGCGCAATCGAGATCGCTGCGCCGCCCTTCGAGTCCATATCAACCTTTGTGAGGATGCTCCCCCCAATCGGGACTACCTTGTTAAACTCCCGCGCCCGCTCCACGGCGTCATTGCCTGCAACCGCCTCATCCACAAAGATCACGAGATCCGGTGGCGTCACACGGCAGATCTTCTCGAGTTGATCCATCAGGTTCACGTTCGTGTGCATCCGCCCTGCCGTGTCCGCAAGCACCACGTCACGGTGCTGCGCTTTCGCATGTTGGACAGCGTCATAGACGACAGCGGCTGGATCGCCGCCCTGCTGGTGCTTGATCAGTTTTACACCGATTCTCTCGGCATGTTTCTCCATCTGCTCTGTTGCGCCCGCCCTGAACGTGTCTCCTGATGCGATCACAACAGAATACCCAGCCTCCTTCAATCTCGATGCGACTTTCGCTATCGTGGTCGTTTTCCCGGTGCCGTTCACCCCTGTGAACACGATGGTTACTGGCTTTGTGGCGTTTGCGATGAAATCATCAAGATCGAACATCTCCTTTGACATCACTCCGATAAGGGCGTTTCTAAGCGCAGTTTCAACGATATCCGAGGTATCCGCCCTGATTTTTTTATGAACGCCTACCAGTTCGTCTTTCACTGCATCGATGATGCTCTCGGCAACAGGAAGCGCAACATCGCTCTCGAGTAGCGCCATCTCAAGATCCCACAGCGGACCTTCAAGGTCGCTCTCATCGAGAATCAACTCCCGCTCAATGAGCAGGGTCTTCGCTCTCTTGGCGACCCCGACCTTCTTCTTCTTATCCGTCTTCGGCGCTGCTTCCACGCCCGCATCCGCCGCCTTCCGATCGATCGTGCTGCTGACCGCCTCTTTGAATGAGTCGAGCTTATCTTTTAATTTTTTAAACATCAGATATATGCCTGATCCGGCTGCCTTGCCTGCGCCTGTTTGGTAGCCTCTGTCTGGATCGCCTGAATCCTCTTTGCCAGATCGCCCATCGTCTGGTTCATCTGTTCAAGGATCTTTGCGAGCTTCTCCTTCCTGTCGACGAGACGCTCTTTTGCAGCGTCCGAAGACATCTCTGCCGATACGTTCGCTCCGAGACTGATGATCGTGCGGGCGGGTTTGACCATTCTGGCATGTACGAACGAACCCGCACCGATTGGAACGAGCGACGCAACTTCGTCTTTGTCCTTGAGCATATCGATTGCGTTTACGGCACGCTCGCATTCGATGATGGATATCTGGATCGCTTCCATCTGCTCTGCAAGCATCTCGGCATGCGCCTGATGTTCATCATGCTGGGCTATCAATCGCTGTAGTTCATCGTTTGCAGGTTGTCCACTCATGAGGACCCCGTCTCCGAAACGTCTGTTATATCGATAAAATTCCGCTTCAGCCTGTGCTCGCTCCCGATGAGCGAATACACTTTCTCGATTGCGTTTTTCTGATTCTGGCTGCTTACCGTCTTGGTAAACCGCTCCCGGTTCGAACCGGCTTTGAATGTTCCGCTGACTGTGAACTCTTTTGCCATGTTATATCACTTCTCAAGAATCTTGACACTTGTGTGGGTATCGATCATATAATCAAAGTCGATCACATCGTACCATCCTGCCAGCTCAAAGATACTCATGAAGCAGACACCGATGGTCAACCCACCATCTCCAAGAATGCGACCGATCATCGAATTCAGGGCATTGACATCGACGCTGATCTTTGGCATCGCAAGACCGCCGAGTATCACTGCCGTATCCGCGGCAGCATCTACATTCTCAGCCATCTGCATGCCGTGGCTCGTATGCACGATTCTCTTCGCATCGTTAAAGTCGAGGTTGGCGACAAACGCCATCTCCTTGCCCGCATCCCTGATCGGGTATGCAATCAGTTCTGCAAACGGGGCGCAGAACCCGGGAGTGCCGACAAACGTTATCCGCTTTGACTCTTTGGTGATATTCCGAAAGGCATTCAGGATGCCTCCGAGTCCTGATGAGGTGCTGATCTCTTTCATTATGCATCACAACCGCTATGGTTTCTGGCTACCAGTATAACAATCTTTCGATGATGCCGGGCTGCCTGCATCGTCTCATCCGAAACCGGATCGGATATGGATCATCCCTGCTTCTCGATATAGATCGCAGGTCTCCCTGGTTCCGCAAATCTCCGCTTACCCTGTGGATTGACATCGTCCCCTGCAGAATCAGCATCCATGACCGCAACTGCGCAGTTAAACGTCTTCCCGATGAAACCGGAGGATTCGGAGAGTACATCCAGTTCATCCACCGGATCGATACTATCCCGCGGGGGATTCTTTTTTCGATCACGATTGGGCGGTTTTTAACGATTCTAATGCCTGCATAATTCTTTCGCCTTTGTCTGGGAGTTGATCTTTCAGGTTCAATGCTGCGTTTAATTCCTGTATCGCTTCTTCCTTGCGATCTAATGTTGAGAGGAGGAAGCCGAGGTTGGCATGAGCTGACGCATGATCCGGATTCGCCCTTGTCGCTTCTCTGTACTCTTCTTCTGCCTCATCATACCGTTTCAGATATTTTAACAGAACCCCGAGATTATAATGAGCTGACGCGTCATCTGGATCTACCCTTATCGCTTCTCTGTACTCGTTCTCTGCCTCATCATACCGTTTCAGATCGTATAACAGAACCCCAAGATTAGAATGCGCTGTTGCATAATCTGGATCTACCCTTATCGCTTCTCTGTACTCTTTCTCTGCCTCATCATACCGTTTCAGATATTTTAACAGAACCCCGAAATTAGAATGAGCTGACGCATCATCTGGATCTACCCTTATCGCTTCTCTGTACTCTTTCTCTGCCTCATCATACCGTTTCAGATCGTATAACAGAACCCCGAGATTAGAATGCGCTGTTGCATAATCTGGTTTGCGAGCTATCGCCTCTTTCAATTGTTCAAGTTCTTCGTCTTGTCTTCCAGCCTTGTGATACCAAAACGCCAATCTTAACCGTTTCCCTGCCAACTCATTCGAACCGATCTCTCCAAGTGTCCTGACTGCTGTTTCGAAACTTTCTATCACCCGATTCACATCTCCACCAAACGTTTCCAACAATTCATCTGGGCTGTCAGAACCCATCGCATAGATCTGGCTATAAACAATCGAAACATCCGCAGGGTATTCTTTATCTCTAACTTTCTCCAGAATATAAGCAGTTATCACCAGAAGAACGGCATAATAACCTACAGTACCTGCTTTAAATGTATTTTCTAACTCATCCATCGCGATATCAATCTTCTTCTCCTCGATTTTTCCGGCTTTGACCAATTCGTGGATCACACCAGGTGCTATTTCAATAAATCTCCTCTCCAAACCTTTGATATCGCTATAAATGGGTAATTTTGATCGCTCATTAACCTTCTCAACGATGTATGAATAGTTTGCATCGATCTCAGTCAGTAGACTGATCTGTTCAAGAACTTCTATTGCTTTTGGTGATGCAACAAATGGGCTGTGATAACCAACCATTCCATTCTTTATCGATTTTTCAAGATGGACTTTGATTGCTCCGATATCAGTCATCAACGATTTAACGTCGGTTTGCAGATCGGTCAATGTGGTTGAAGCATCATTCTTCCATTGATCCAATCCCCCCTTCCAATGAGCAAATTTCCATATAATTCCAATTAGGACGATTAGTATTGGGATTACTATTGCCCAGATTTCCAAGCCGATTCCAAGAAGTGAACTCATCAAAGTACCGTCATCACGATATTATTTAAGAGTATTTACCCGTTCGAGTTAGTTGAATCACTGCCGCGCCTCAATGTAGATCGCAGGTCTCATGGGTTCCGCAAATCTCCGCTTACCCTGTGGATCAATGTCGTCTCCTGCGGAATCAGCATCCATGACTTCGACTGCGCAGTTAAACTCCTTCCCGATGAAACCTGTGGATTCCAAGAGTACATCCAGTTCATCCACCGGATCGATGAAGTCTGCGACCTGTTCATCGCTCCATCTCTGCACCTCCTTGGCTAACGACTGCACAAACTTCGGAACCTCTCGTGCATGTTTCTTGATCTCGGGATCCTGCATCAGATCCTTCATCAGAGACCCCATCTCCAGTTTCCCGGACTGCTTCGCCAGAAGAACCGCCTTGAATGCGGCGTTCTTCCAGACAGGAGCTGTGAAGAGCGTGATCTTCCCGGGCTTTATCCCTGCCACTCTGGTGATCTCCTCGATGTCGCCAAGCGTGTTTTCCACCAGTTCCTCTGCTCTCTCGGCATCTCTGTCGATTAGACTTAGATCCGGGATCGGATACTCTGAAAGCGAGACTAAAACGTCGCTTCCCGCCGCCTCCCACAACTCCTCGCAGACATGCGGCGTGAACGGAGCCATCAACCGGATCCAGACGCTTGCAATATCTTTCAGGGACGCTGTGCCGCCTCTCCGCTGGTACCACTTAAGATCGTTCATCAGCAGGTAGAATGCATTCTGAAGCGCATGTCTCGTGCGAAGCACATCGAGAGCCGTGCTCGTTTCTGCAATCCTGTGCTGGAGACGGCTCATCATCCACCTATCGATGATCTTTGACTCTTGCTCTTGCGCTCCGCCGGCATCCGGCTCTGGCATCTCGACGATACCACGTACAGTATTGTAGAACCGCTCCAGTTGCTTATGCGTGCTTTTGGCGCCCTCTGATCGCCAGTCCGCATCCTGCGTCTGCTCAGCAGCGCCGAGGATGTAGAGCCGCACCACGTCAGCACCGTAATCATCAATCGACTGGTTAAGCGTGAGCAGAGGTCCTTTTGACTTGCTCATCTTCTCTCCTTCAAGAGAGACAAAACCATTCACCGCGATCGCTTCTGGCAGCTTATCCTCAGGAAAGATGGCTACGTGGTGGAAGAGGAAGAATAAGAGATGATTTGGGACGAGATCCTTCCCTGACGACCGGATATCGACCGGATACCAGTACTCAAAGTCGCTGTGTATCTGCTCTATGAGATCCGGGTCGACAGGCGTGCCATCCGCGCTTCCCTCCCCAAGCAGCACATAATCAAAGAATTCGGGCGTGAGTTGTTCCACATTCAGCCGGTCAATATACTTTGAGATAATGTAATACGCCATATAAATCGTCGAATCCGCAAGAGACTCGATGAGCCACTCGTTATCACACGGAAGTCTCGTTCCAAGTCCTTTTTTGCGGGCACACGCCTTGTCCTTCAGCCAGTCGATCTTGTTCTCGAACTCAACGCGCAGTTCTTCAGGGATGATCCGCATCCGGGCGAGGTGGGCATACACCTTAGCCTTCCAATCAGGATCCGAATAGTTGAGGAACCACTGATCCTTGACCATCTTCACAACGCAGGTCGTCCCGCATCTGCACACCACAGGCAGTTCGCTGAACTCGTAAAAGACGTCTGCAAGGTTCTCTTCAATGAGGTCACGTGTCAGGACGTCCTTTATCTTCGAGACCGGAGTCCCGCTGTACTTGCCTGTGTTCTCCTTGAGCACCCCGTGGTGAAACTCCCTCCTGTAAACGAGTTTTGTAGCCTTCTCTGCAAGTGGATCCGACTGATCCTTGACGCCGAGTTCCTCCACAATCTCAACAGCAGGGAACTCACCCATCCCAGAAACCTCGATAAGCGAGATCAGCTCGATGTCTGAGAGATCGAGGATGCCGTATTCGATGAGTTCAACCCCTTTAAGGTCCCTAAGCGCCAGATAGTCGTAAGGCGCATGTGCCGGAACGCTCATCACGACCCCGCTCCCGTTTGCAGGATCAACAAAACTTGCAGGCAGGATCAGCACATTATGCTCGATCACCGGATTTCGGGCAGTCTTTCCGATGAGATCCTTCCCGCTGATCTCCCCGATCCGCTCGACCTCTTTATCAGTGTAGGTCAGTTTCCGGTACGCTTCCTCAGAAACGATCCACTGCTCGGAATTGACGCTGACTTTCACATACACGACATCAGGATTGATCCAGAGGTTCGTAACACCGAATACGGTTTCAGGGCGGAGCGTTGCGCATGGA
>JAUWCK010000123.1 GCA_030609345.1 Methanosarcinales archaeon
TCTTGATTCGGCAGCGGTCATCAGATGATTGCAGATATCCTTCTCTACCGTATCTTCCAAAAATCTTTGGTTAACCATGGTGGCAGCCATACCTGTAATCAGGACGAGTATGAATATAGTGAAAAAAATCTTCAGCCGGATCTTCATCTGCTAAAAACCCCCATTATGACTCTCCCGCGATTTCATATTCAGGTTTCTCACCCAACTTCCAAAGCAGTGCGTTTATCTCTTTTTTAAGTTCGATCATCTTGAGTTCCCTGCCCACTGCCAGTTTGTTAAACCCTTCCGACTCCTCGGTCTTCTTCTTAATTTCCTCTTCCGCGCTTTTCCGCTCTGTGATGTCACGGGCAGTGGCAAAGGCACCGACCACATCCCCGGTCTGATCCCTGTAGATCGAAGTGTTGTATGAAACGATGGTCTCGGTTCCATCCATGGCTTTCATGACCAGTTCGTAATCCCGGACTCCCCCGATCTCAAATGCCAGCATCGCGCCTTTGTACGCCCTTTCAGGATCTGTGAAATAATCAGCAAACGGTGTTCCTATCAACTCTTCCCAGGTTCTGCCGGTAGCTTGGATCATAGCCCTGTTCATATCCAGGATGATCCCTTCATGATCGAACGTTACCAGAAGATCAATGCTCACCTCGATCAATCCCCGGTTATATCGCTGAAGATTCTCTATTTCCTGCTCTGCGCGTTTGCGCTCGGTGATGTCAGAAAGGAGCCCCTCTACACCGAGTGGATTGCCGCTCTTATCGAAATAGCGATGACTGTTCGCCCGTACAGGTACTAAAGTCCCGTCCGTTTTTTTCAGTGTAACCTCGTAGTCATTCGCCACACCCTTCTTCTCAAGAACTTTAAGAAACTCATCGTGCTCTTCAGGAACTGCATAGAATGTTTTGGCGATATTCAATCCTATCATCTCCTCAACAGAATCATAACCCAGCAGTTTGGCTCCTGACGGGCTTGTCATGACGAGATTACCTTCTATGTCGGCTCTGTAAAACACCTCTTGAATATTTTCAATAATATTTCGGTATTTCACTTCACTCTCCCGAAGCGCGTTCTCCGTGAGCTTTCGCTCGGTGATATCAGAATCCACACCCCGGTAACCAAGAAGTTCGCCTGCATCATTAAGGATCGGAACTCCGCTGGTCAACAGGCAGACCGATCGCCCGTCTTTGGTGCGAATCCAGTTCTCCATGCTTCTGATGGGGCGCCTCTCTCTGACAAGTTCAGCAAAGACTGCACCAACGCTCTCATCCTTGTCAGGTAACATAAAATCAAACGGGGTTTTGCCGATCATCTCGTCAGCAGAGTAGCCAAGAACATCTTTCACCTTTTCAGAGCAGTAGGTATACCTCGCATCGGCATCCACCTCCCAGACCCAGTCAGACATTGCCCCTGCGATATCCCTGAAACGGAGTTCCAGTTCGTCGTGTGCCTTTTCAAGCGCATCCTTTGCCCTGATCAGTTCTGCTGCTTGTGCACCTCTCTTTGTGATGATCTCTACGATCTTAAACAGCAGACTTGAATAGTTCCGGACCACATCCTCTCCGACCACGCACATCTTCTCTGCTTCTTTTACGAGCAGCCCTGGGCCAAGGTCGATCTCGAGTGCTATCTTTTCGAGTTCCTCCAGTTGCTCTGGAGAAAACTTCTCAGGTATAAACTGACCCGTAAACACCGTTCCTTTGTGCTCGCCATCGACTATGATCGGCGCGACGAAATGCCCGCCGTGTGCAAAGCAGTAACATATCTCCGGCTCTTGCGCCCCAAGCGCAATCTCCCCCATCTCCATAAATGACTGGAAACAGCGCTCTCTTCCTTTCTCGGTCGATTGGATCAGGGAGCAAAATCCAGTTGGATCGGTAAACTTTGTCAGAGGCTCGCCTTCGGGCGAGAGGATCACAGAAGAGATTCCAACGGCTCTTGCGAAGCCATCCTGGATCGACTGGAGTTCGTCGATGTCGATCAGTTCACGTAGCGACGGTGATCCGCTCATCTTTTCCCCTGTTTATGGATATGCCTCGCACCACGGAACCCCTTGGTATTCCTCAGGAGTCCTCGTTCCAGCGGGGATCTCGTGCCCTTTGAGGATCAGTTTAACGCCAACCGGCTGAACAATCGAGCCCGGCTCGTCAAAGACGTCCATGAACCTCTTGCTCGCTTCCTCAAAGGTCATCCCACTACCTTGTCCTCTGTTATCCATTTTCCACACTCCTGTGAAAGTTATCGCAATCTACGACCGTTTCAGTCTACCTCACTCCATGCATTGCAAACCTTCGCAATCTCATTTACCAGTTCTGCTCTATTAAACATTCCGTTCTGCGAGAGGCTGTCAACTTGCTCTGTTGCTGGTACCAAACACGACACTGTCTGAAAATCAAGTGATTTATGTATCCACTTCAAAAAGTATGGTAAAACTCATCTTCAGTTTTTCTGAAAAATATACATAAAAACCTCAATCTGTGTTCATCGGTGTTAATCTGTGGCTAAAAGCCATATAAGCCACAGATTAACACGGATTCCACCGATTTAAGGCAACATCTGCGTAAATTTATGAAATCTGCATCTACGATAATTATTATAAATCACCGATTTTTTAGATAGTGCCTCGGTTACCACTTAATTTGAAGCGGATACTGATTTATCACCGCGGAATACGAAGTATCGCCGAAGGCCGAACGCGGAGGGCGCAGAGTTTCGAGACCGTTTCAATCCTCTGCGTGGCTTTGTGCACTCTGCGGTAGAATATAAGGGCATGGCGATCTCACGGGAAAAATCGACAGTGCCATCAAACACGAATGCCGCGAATTAAAATCGAGAGCGTCATGGCGCGACCGCTGACCTCACGCAATCCTCGATGCTTCCGAGCACGGCATCTGCCCCGCACATCTGCGGAACATAAGCGAGCGCCTTTCCGGAAGAGACCATCATGCAATGGAAGCGTTCGCAGAGCGGCGAGACCACCATGCACGTGTCGCATATCACCTTTGCACCGCTTAATTCGATCCCTGCCACGAGGTCCGGGTGCCGGTCTCGCAGTATTCTTGATGTGAAGATCCAGACCTCCTTCTTCACGGTCTTGCCAGCAAGCAGATCCCGCAGTCTCACAAGTTCGGCTGCCGAACAGTGCGGACAGCCTATCGCAATAAGATCGGGATCGCACTGGTGCCGGTACACCTCCTCGATCTCGGCATGTTCGATAGTGATCCGCTCCTCGATATCCCGCGTATCTGGATCCAGATGCGGATGCGGCAGTGTAGGCGGCAAAGGCGGCGTGCCCTCGATGTAGTGGAGCGCAACAGCGCCTGATGCAGCCATCGCAGCACCAAGAGCTTTCCGTTCATCGTTTGTGGGCACGGACTCAAGCGAAAAGATCGGGATCCCCGATCCTGCGATTGTGCCTGCGATGTAGCCGAGTGCGCCAAAATCAGCGCCGCTGAGTCTGCCCTCGACACGGATTGCGATGGATGGTAGCCGGTTACGATCGAGGTGGTAGCCGTAGTTCGGCGTCTTCCCGATCAATGCCGCTGCAAGCGCAGAGGGACCGCCTTCCCGGTTTGTCCGTGCTCCGATGACTGAGTTTGCGTAAGCCACAGCAGACGACTCGCTCCATGCAATATGGTCTCCGGGCATGGCGAGATCTGCCCGTATCTCGTAAGGCGTGCAGGTACACCACGGAAGGATGCCCAGGCTCTCGTAAGCACGGATGACCTCCTCCTGTTTTGCGGCGAACTCCTCTGATATCGACAGTTCCCTCCACCGCACACGGTCAAGCCCTGCCGGATTGAGTACCGATGGAACCTTGACCGTGCCGCTGAGACCGGATATCCATTCAAGCCCGGCTTCGCCTATATTCTTGTAGGACACTCCCGCGATCTGGGTGCTCTTTATGGGTATCAGCCGGTCGGCATCGTAGATATCACCGAGCGCTGCGAGTATCTCCATCGCCTTCTGCAGGACATAGCCCTGCTCGCCGTTTAAGATGAGTTCTTCAGACGGTGTGAGGTGCATGATTGCTATCAAGTCAGCGTTGTCTGGTAAAATAGATTTCTGCCCGACCAGCACTAAGGGAATTCCCAAAGATTAATATACCAATCATAGTTTATTTCAGTGGATAATATATAAAAATCTGGTCAAAATCACGATTGTGCTGCACCGCAAGTTTATCACCTATCGAGCATATAACTACCCTTCATGAATTGCTCGCTGCGGTTTCTTGGCGGATGCGGGGAGGTTGGCAGGTCAGCAGTCCTGATCGACGACGACATCCTGCTCGATTACGGGATGAAACCGGGCGAGTCGCCTGACCATCCGCCATCGTATCCGTTAAACGGGATCCACCCGCGAACGATCATCATCTCGCACGGGCATCTCGACCACTGTGGCGTGGTGCCGAATATTATGGACGTCCACCCTCAGGTCTATAGCACGCCGATCACCAACTATCTCACCGCGTTTCTTGCAAAGGACACACTCTCGATTGCGAGGCGTTCCGGGCAGATGCCGATTTTTGATTCGCAGGACATCCAGGAGTTC
>JAUWCK010000169.1 GCA_030609345.1 Methanosarcinales archaeon
CCAAAGCCGGTCTTCGGAACCAGCGGGTCTGGTATGCATATAAATACATCCTTATTTAATAAAAATAATGAAAATGTCTTCTTCGATCCCGATGGCGACCACGGGATCAGCGATACTGCAAGATATTTCATCGGCGGATTACTCGCCCACATCAAGGCAGTGACTGCGATCACAAATCCACTCGTCAATTCATACAAACGGCTCGTATCCGGATACGAGGCACCTGTTTATATTACATGGTCGTGGGCGAACCGGAGTTCGTTGATCCGGGTGCCGGCAGCGCGCGGAAGCGGAACAAGGATCGAACTCAGATCCCCTGACCCTTCATGCAACCCGTATCTTGCGTTCGCAGCCATATTGGCATCCGGGCTTGATGGGGTAAAGAATAAGATCGATCCTGGTGAACCGATCGAAGAGAACATCTACGAGATGGATTTCCATGAGATATCCGGTGCTGGCATCGATACGCTTCCGACAAGCCTCAGTCTCGCACTCGATTACCTGGAATCGGATGCGGTGGTGCGGTCGGCTCTTGGCGAGCATGTGTTCACAGCGTTCATGCGAGTTGCTGCTGCGGAATGGGAGGAGTACCGGGTTCAGGTGCACCAGTGGGAACTGGATCGATATCTGCAACTGTTCTGATGCCGCAAGTGCACCTCTTGATGGATGTTCGAGAGATCGGAGGACATGAGTGACTTTGTAATCCCGCCATCCCTATAATCTTAATATCCATGCACACAATCCCAAATCATGGAACAGGTGATCTGGACCGAGAAATACCGACCTCACACGTTCGATGATATTATAGGGCACGAACACATCGTATCCAACCTGAAACATCTGATCGAATCGAACAATCTCCCGCATCTGGTATTATACGGCGCTAAAAACACGGGAAAAAGGTCAACGGTGTCCGTACTTGCCAGAGCGCTCTATGGGGAGCAGTGGGAGAACAATCTTGCCGTCTTCGACGCATCCAACTTCTTTGATCGCGGCAAGAAGTATCTTGTGTCAGATCCGAGATTTGCAAGACTCATCGGGACTGACGATCCAAAGAAGATACAGAAAACCGTGATCTCGGTATTCAAACATGTCATCAACGAATACGCCGGCATGGCTGCCCTTGATTCCGACTTCCGGATGATATTTATCGATAGCGCGGAGGCGTTGAGCATGGATGCGCAGCACGCGCTGCGGCGTATCATGGAAAAGCACTCCCACACCTGCAGATTTGTCTTGTCCACCACGCATCTGCCCAGATTGATTCCGGCGCTGCGGTCGAGGGGGTTAAATCTCTTCTTTGACTGCGCAAGCGATGCCGCGGTCGCCGCGCATATCCGCTACATCGCAGAGGCAGAGCGCGCGCCCATCACCGACGATGGAGTTCAGGCGATCGTATACGGGGCAGACGGCGATCTTGCGTTTGCGATCATGGTGCTCCAGATCGCATCCATAGAGCACCGTGAGATCACTGCAAACACGGTCTACGAGGTCGATCTCGAGCGCATCCCGGAGGGGATCTTGGAACTATTACATGCGTCGCTTGCAGGGGATTTCAAAGCGGCACGAAAGCGGATCGATGATCTGCTGATGGAGGAGAGTGGCACCGATATCGTACATCGGCTGCGCAGGGTTATAGAGAACAAGGGCTTTGACAGCGATCTTTTCGCAGAACTTGCAATCCTTCTCGCAGACACCGATATGAACGTGATCAGCGGGAGCAATGAGCGGGTGCAACTCGAAGCATGGGCAACTCAGGTCGGGATGCTCATGGAGAGGCGGTCATGATGCCGGTAAACGTCTCATCGTGACGCAACCAGACCTTCACAACAGTAATATATGCGATGGAGTAGAGTACAACTGTGCATTATGTATAATAAAGAAAGGAGTTCTTAAATATGGTAATCGGAGTTACTATGATTAACGTGGTGCCAGGGCAGGAGAAGGCTACCTACAACGAATTGTGCACTCTGGACGGTATCAAGGAAGTGTATCACGTATTCGGCGAATACGACTTCGTGGCTGTCATCGAGGTGCAGGGATTGAGCACGCTTAACAAACTGGTCGATCTGATCAGGGAGAACAAGAGCGTAACCGCGACCAAAACCGTGATCGGAGCTGAGCTATAGGGCTATAGATTATGAAAACGCCCGGACCGGGATTCGAACCCGGGGCGGAGCCTCGACAGGGCTCCATGCTAGGCCACTACACTATCCGGACAAGCCATGCATAACATCCTGAAGTGTTTGATCTCTACCGATCTCACTTAAACCTTTGCACAGCGACCGCGTACAAACATATTTATTACATCAACCACCCGTATCAAAGAAATCCAAAACGAGGACTATTCATGATCAAAGACGGACGCTTCAAAATCGATGGTATGGAGAATGTGGTGATCAACATCGGCAAAGTCACCACCGAGGAGGAACTCGCAGAGCAGGAATGGGAGCCGATGGGCCCCACGCCAAAACCCGGAATTCTCTCGCTTCGAAATTGGGACCACCGCCTGTTAAAGGACTTTCCACCATTCTACGCGCCGATCTGTGACATGTGCTGTCTCTGCACGTACGGAAAATGCGATCTCACAGAGAACCGCAAGGGCGCGTGCGGAATCGGTATCGAAGCGCAGCAGGCGCGCATGGTACTGATCGCATGTTGCATCGGAACAGCAGCGCACGCGGGGCACGCGAACCATGTGCTGCACGAACTGATCAGATGGCGCGGCAGGGATCACCCGATCGATATGGGACCACACATCGATGTCGAGGCTCCGATCATACGGACCGTCGTTGGTACCATACCAAAGACGCTTGGCGACCTCGAGGAGATACTCGATTACGTGAACCAGCAGCTGGTACATGCGCTCTCATCCACGCACACGGGTCAGGAGGGTTCCTTCATCGATTTCGAGTCAAAGGCGCTGCATATCTCGATGATCGACAACCTTGCAAAGGAGGTCGCGGACATCGCGCAGATCGCGGGATTCGACTTCCCGAGAGGCGACCCTGACGCTGCGCTCATTGATTTCGGGTTCGGCGCTGTTGACCGGACAAAACCTATCATCGTCTTCATCGGGCATTACCCGGCTGTGAGCGTCGCGACGATCGATTATATCGAGGAACAGGGTCTATCTGACAAGATCGAGGTCTGCGGAATCTGCTGTACCGCCATCGAAACGAGCAGGTACAGCGCATCTGCAAAGGTTATCGGTCCATTATCGATGCAACAATTCTTTGTGCGATCAGGAATTGCTGATGTCATTGTTCTGGACGAGCAGTGCGTGAGGACTGATCTTCTGGAGGAGGCGCAGAAGACCGGAGCGCCATTGATCCTCACAACCGATAAAATATGCTACAATCTTCCGGATGTTACGAATCGTGATCCTGACAAAGTTGTTGAGGATCTTCTGAACGGCGCGCCAGGCGTCCTAATCTCAGACCCGCTCATAGCAGCTCCGGTGATCACAAAGACTGCTCTTGAGATCAAACCGAAGAGGGACAAGCTCAATCACCTGCCAGAACTCGATGAAGTACAGAAGCTTGCAGAGGAGTGTATCAAGTGCGGCTGGTGCGACCGGGCATGTCCGAACAGCCTTCCTGTCAAAGACGCGATG
>JAUWCK010000042.1 GCA_030609345.1 Methanosarcinales archaeon
TACAACCTGAACTCGTAGAGGATGTGCTTCTGAAGAGCCGGATGAGGGAAATCTTCAAGTCCGGTTCTGTGAGGGGGCTCATAGCAACCTTGGGGCTATTACCTCAAAAAAAAGGTGTGCTATGGGCTCTACTCGACAGGATCGGTTTAAAAACTCTGTGCTCTCTGTGTCCTCTGTGGTTAAATCCGGTGGCTTTTACCGTTTGTGTTGGATCGATTCGACCACAACAGAAAAACCTAATTTTCCAGTTCTACACTTGCTCCGCAGGTTGTGGTTGCTTTTGTGCATGACCACATTGCCACATTTGTTTTCGGCTGGAAATATCCGGTAGCGGGGCGCCGCCATAGCCCCAACTACCAATATTCAGCAGTTACCTTCTCCTGATCGCGCCAATACCAACAATACCAAGCAGACCGACCATGACGAGCATTCCGATCGGCGTAAACGTCGGGACATTCGCTGAAGATACAGGTGGCGGCGATGATGTTTGTACATTCACGCGAATGGTCCCCGTCTTCGTTCCACCGTTTGATTCGACGGTTACGGTTCCGGTATGCGTGCCAGGAGAGAGACCTGCGGTGTTGATCGTCACTGTAACAGTACCCGCCCCCGTTCCACTTGTCGGGCTAACTGTGATCCACGGGTGATTGTCGCTTACGGTCCAGTCCAGCGTTCCTCCGCCGCAATTCGTTATCTCGAACGTCCATGTTCGTGGCTGTCCTTCCTGGACGGTGCCGAAGTTATGACCCGGGTTGGCGCAGAGTTGCGGTTCTCCCGGACATGACGGGCAGTTGAACGCATTCTCAAGGCAGTTGTTCGTCTCATCACTCTCATCAACTACATCATCGTTGTCTGCACAGACCTTGACTGTAACATCTGTGCCGCATGGGCAGTCGAACGAATCGATCACAACAGTGCCTTCGTGAGTTGCACCTGCTGCCAGTGGTCCAACCGGATCTGTAGCAACCTCGGTACCGTCCACATAGATGCATGTCGTGCTTGCACCTGCAGCTACTCCTCCGTTGTTCGTAACTGTGTATGTCACCGTGAACGTGCTGTCATCAAGTGTCTCGGATTTCTCGGTGATTATAAGGTCTGGTTCTCCCGGACATGACGGGCAGTTGAACGCATTCTCAAGGCAGTTGTTCGTCTCATCACTCTCATCAACTACATCATCGTTGTCTGCACAGACCTTGACTGTAACAGTCGTGCCGCATGGGCAGTTGAACGGATCAATCACAACAGTACCTTCGTGAGTTGCACCTGCTCCCAGTGCTCCAACCGGATCGGTAGCAACCTCGGTACCATCCACATAGATGCATGTCGTGCTCACACCTGCATCACCGCCTCCGGTGTTCTCAACCGTGTAGGTTACAGTAAACGCACTGCCAACAAGTGTCTCGGATTTCTCGGCGATCACGAGGTCTGGTTCTCCCGGACATGACGGGCAGTCGAAGGTGTTCTCAAGGCAGTTGTTCGTCTCATCACTCTCATCAACTACATCCTCGTTGTCCGCACAGACCTCGATCGTAACAGTCGTGCCGCATGGGCAGTCGAACGGATCAATGGTGACAGTGTTGGTGTAACTCGCACCTGCTGTTAGTGCTCCAACCGGATCGGTTGCAATCTGAGTGCCATCTGCATAATATATGCATGTCGTGCTCGCACCTGCATCACCACCTCCGTTGTTCGCAACTGTGTAGGTCACCTCAAGCGTGCTGTCTGTAAGTGTCTCGGATTTTGCGGTGATTGTGAGGTCTGGTTGCGGTTCTCCAAGCACATTCACCTTTCCGTTATTGAGCACAACTCCCTCAATCGGTTTGGCGACTGTATCACTCACGATCACATCCGAGAACTCGAGATCCGTTGATCCCGCGGAAACAGCCTCAAAAGTGATCGTGGCAAGAACACCTGCACCGGTCACACCATCCTCCGCTCCCATTCTGGTCTCGCCATACTCAATCGTTCCGATCGTGTTGTTGAAATCATTTGTGATCGCCACCGAGCTTTCACCATCCTGGCTCAAGAAATCGCCTTTCTCTAGGTCTTTAACCACCTGCAGAATCGCTGGATTGAACGTCAGATCGTACTGTACTCCATAAACTGAATTGCCATGTGGATCGACCGTTACCTCGATCTCGAATATGTCACCCATGGACACATCAACCATATCAGCACTCACCGATGGAGCTGCTGCACTTGCTACTGTTGCAACCTGCAATACACATACCATGGCTATCAAAGCTATCAGAAGCTTTGTTCCAATGTTTTTCATTTTCCTCATTTATATCTCCTCCTTTTTAAAGCGAATGATATTATTAAGATACCAGCATACGCCGTGATTACGCCAAATCCACCTGCATGCTCTGCGGGAGTTGAATCACGCGTTGGTTCCGGATTTCCTGCGAGCTGCTCTACGGACGGCGTGGACATATAAGTGCTCGTCTCCTCGGGTATTGATTCTGGCTCTGGCATCGGGGTTGCGGTCTCGATCATCGTTGCAGTTGGAGCGGGTGTTTTTCCTCCTGTTGCGATCGCGGTCGGTTCTGGTGTGCTGGTCGGCGCAATCCCGCCAACAAGACAGATCCCGTTCTCAACCGATACTGGCAACTCCCTTGATCCCGTTGGATCGGCGACAATCACCTCGGTAAGATCAAGGTACGATCCTCGATCCCCTATAACCCTAAAGGTGATACGCGCAAGCGTTCCAGCCGCTGTTACACCAGTATCAGCTCCCATCCTCGTCTCACCGTACTCGATTCTTTTAGATTCCTCATTGAATTTGTTTAGAATCTCGATCGTGTTCGCTCCATCCTGGCTCAGGAAGTCCCCGGCAGTCTGGTTTACAAACTCCAGAGACGTGGTATCGAATGTCAGCTCATACTGAACCCCGTAGACCTCATCGCCACCTGGCTCAAGGACTATATCGACACTAAACTCCTCACCCACTGAGACATCAATCGAGGCTGGTATAACCTTGATGGATGTGTTAGCGCCACTGGTAGATGCCGCTGCAGGAAGAAGCAGAAGCCCCAGCATGATGGATGTGATTACAATATTAATTCTCATTCTCATACTCCAAGCCTCTTCATCAAGTCTCGCTCAATGTATCCGATGTGCGCGTCTTCTGTCAGCAATCCCTGAATCACTGCGGCTATTGCTGTCTGTCCAATGAAATCTCGTTTCATGTTGCTATACCTACTTTGCTGCTGATATGGGGCGTCATTACGCTTCAGCCATGTTTATTTATTAGGTATATAAGAATCCTGCCCTAAAAAAGTTAGGTTTTGGAGAAAAAACCTAATTTGTCCATTATTCTCATATCCTACTTCAGCATCTCAAACCCAGCTATCCCTGCAAGATGCTTTGTCAGATACATGCAGTCGGATGCCTCGGTCACACCGTTGCCGTTAACATCCGCCACAATCCCTGCAGCCATCTCGAATCCATCAACGCCAAGAAGGTGCTGCGCAAGGAAGATGGCATCTGCAGTATCGACCCTGCCATCACCGTTCACATCGCCGTTCAGAAGCACGGTGAAGCTTCCGTCCCTGATGCGATATGGAATCTGATTGCAGTCAGGAGTTGCATCGGTCAATGTTGTAACCTCCAGGTTGAGCTGGGTTGATGAGCCGACCGGACCCATGACCATGAATGTAACATCAGCAACAAGCAGATCGCCGCTCAGTCCCGGACTTGCTCCCTGATGTGCAATGACCCCTACAGAGCCGTGCGCTGCATTCCCGAGGTTTGCAAAGAGCAAATCGAAGGCAGAGTCAGGGTGCGAGCTTGATACGCTTGATACGATCACAACATCCGGATCATAGCTGAGCGTGAGATGGCATGCGCCCACGTTCAAGGCATCCTCGATCGTGATCGGGACTGTAATTGTCCCCATCGCCACAACATCGGGAATTGTTACGATCGCCCTCGGAGTTGTTGTTCCAACGTTGACCGTGCCATTGTTAAGCATGACTTCACCAATCCTTTGAGCAAACGGATCAGCGAGGATCACGTTTGAGAGCTCAAGATCCATCGATCCCGCCGAAACAGCCTCAAAGGTGATTCTGGCAAGAACACCTGGATTGGTAACGCCTATCTTTGCTGCAAGTCTAATCTCGGCGTACTCGAGCTTTCCGATCGTGTTGTCGAACTTATTTGCGATATTTATCGTGCTGACACCATCCTGGCTCAGGAAATCGCCTTTCGTCTGGCTTACAACCTGTAGAATCGCTGGATCGAATGTCGAGTCGTACTGTACCCCATAAACCGAATCGTCCTGTGGATCGACGGTTACATCGATCGTGAATGTGTCACCCGGGGACACATCAGCGCTATTAACGCTCACAGTCGGTCCCGCTGCACTCGCTGCTGTTGCAACCTGCAATACCCATACCACGGCTATCAAAGCCGTCAGGAGCTTTGCTCCAGAGTTCTCAATCTTCTTCATTTATATCTCCTCCTTTTTAGCTGCTGCTTGCATGATCATCAGCGCATCGAGCGAGGTAACCGTACCGTCACCGTTCGCATCCACCTGCGCTGAATATTCGCCGCGGGCAGCCATCTGCAGCGCAATCACCGCGTCTGCTATCGTCCTGCTGTATGGTGGTTTGCCATCGACAAGACAGACCCCGCCCTCAACCGAGACCGGTATCTCTTTTGCCTGCGGACTGCCTACAAACACATTGGTGAGGTCAAGATATGAGCCCCGATCTCCTATAACCCTGAATGTGATACGTGCAAGCGTTCCAGCCGCTGTTACGCCAGTCTCAACGCCCATCCTCGTTTCACCGTACTCAACCTTCCCGATCGTGTTGTTGAACTTATTTACGATCTCGATCGTGTTTGCTCCATCGTGGCTCAGGAAATCGCCCTTCGTCTGATCAACAACCTGAAGCACTGCTGGATCAAATATCAGTCCATACTGCGCCCCGGAGACCGGAGCACCATCCGGATCAATGACTACCTCAATACTGAACTCATCTCCTCTGTTGCGGTCGATAGAGGATGGTATCACCTTCATAGTGGCGTTACCGCCATTATCGGCATAGACTGCCACAGGTAGGATCATTAGACCCACCAGAAGAGTTGCAGCTACAGTCATCGTCATCTTTCTCATGTTATTTACCTCCATGCTGTATCCTTCCATCGTATTCCGATGATCACTATATCAAGGATGTTCACCACGTGGTCGTTGTTGAGATCCGCCCTGTCAGCCCATTCATCCGGAAGATCTCTCCAGCATGTATCAGGTGGTGAGCATGATCTGCCCCATCCAAAACCAACGATCGTGGCATCGATGATATTTACAACACCATCACCGTTCGCATCGCCCGCGATATGGACGATCACATCGAAATATGTCGTGTTGGTCGCTGGCTCGTCATCAGTTACGGTGAGCAGTGCATGGAATGGCTCATAGTAGTTACCGGGTTCATCCGGACCGTTCCAGTTCCATGATGCGTATATGTGTTCACATATCATATCTGTCCCATAAGTACCATCCCCGAAGCTCCATTCATAAGAGGTGATGCTACTACCTTCCGGAGCATGTGATCCGGAACCATCAAAACAGACCTTGCAGAGATACTTTGATCCCACATTGTTGTACTCATCATAGACAAGCGCATCTGCGACCAGGGACTCATGGTGGACGGCAAGAGTGCCGTTTGTCACCTCGCAATCGATCGTGCTGAAGTTGACATCTGTTATGATCACCTCACTCAGGTTGAGATATGATGATGCTCCGGGATCGCCGATCGCGGTAAATGTAACAGTTGTAAGCGTTCCGCAGGACGCTATACCTACCGTCGTATTCTTTCTCGTCTCTGAATACTCACATATACCTGTTGTATTATTGATCGTGCCTACCACGATCGCTGACTCATTACCATCTGATGTTAGAAACAGTCCCTTAGCCTGTACGTCCGCTCTAACTGCGCTCTTATCGAATGAGAGCAGATACTGAACGCCGTAGACCTCTTTTCCCTCCGGATCAACGAATATGTCCACCGTGAACACCTCACCTGTATGTGCATCGGTATGGTGCGGTACCACCTCGATTGTGGCAGCACGAGCCCCATACGCCGTTGTGGAGAGGAGCATTATGCTTATCAGAACGATAATAAGTGTTAGTCCATTGTTTCTCATTTTTTCAATCACTCCTTGAAATATAAAATTTAAACCGATCAAACCGGATACCATGCCTCACATCCCCACATCATACCGATGATCACTGCATCGAGGATGTTTATCACACAGTCGTTGTTCAGGTCAGCTGCATCTGATCGTTCACTGTCCCATAGATACTCGCAGCACGCTTCCGGGTCTTTGCACTCGTCGCCCCATGAAATACCAACACATATCGCGTCGGTGATGTCCGCCTTGCCGTCGCCGTTTGCATCACCAGCCATGTAGACCGCCACATCGAAGCAGGTGGTATCCGCAAGCTGTGGATATCCGTTATCGGTCACGGTCAGGCTCGCGTTGAATGGCTCGTAATGACCGTCTGGATCGCCGAATGGCACCCAGTTCCAGGAAATGTATGAATGCTTCTTGCACGAGCATCCTCCGGAACTTTCGCCTACTCCATACTCACCATCGCCAAACGCCCATCTGATATGGAGGATATCATCATCAGGGTCGGTTGAGTCTGAGCATAGCTCTGCAAAGCACTCGTAGAAATTATTCTTCGCATTGTTGATCCTGTGCTTCGAGCATCCTCTTGCCACTGGCGGCATGTTCCTGGTGACGTACACCGTGCCATTGTGAGTCACAGCCTCCACCGTACCGGTGTCTGCCCTGACGATGATCACACCACTGAGGTTAAGACCCGTGCACGCACCAGCGGCTCCGATTGCTGTGAACTGAATCACCGATGAGATGTTCTTCTCGGTTACGCCACCCGGTACCTTTCGTGTTTCAGCGTACGAGATGATGCTGTTTGTACAGTCTATCCTGTTGATGACCACGACCGTGTCACTTACCGGACCAAGAAACGGTCCCTTGACCTGTGACTCAGCCCTGGCGATCGATGGATCATACGAGAGGTAGTACTCAACACCATAGATATCGAGCCCAAGGGGGTCGATCGTTATGTTGACATCAAACTGCCCATGTGGCACGACAATCACGGTCTCGGGGTCAACGCTTATCGCTGCAGCATTGCATCCGGCAGTGACGGGTTGTCCGGCAGCGCCTGTGCAAACGAGCAGCAGGAGTAAGATGGATGCGAGAGCAGTATCAACCATTTTTATCATATCATAAAAAAATAAAAAAAGAGTGGTTGTTAACCACTCAAACCGGATAGTACGCGTTGTGATCCCACATCGTTCCAACGATCACCGCATCGAGGATGTTTATCTTGCAGTCGTTGTTCAGGTCAGCCCTGTCAGCCATATCCTCGCCAGTCCACAGAAGCTCGCAGCAGTCTGTGCCTGTGCATGCCTTGTCCCATGTGAGACCGATAAGAACAGCATCAAGGATGTTTACCTTGCCGTCGGCGTTTGCATCACCTGCCAGGTAGACGTTCACATCGATGTACGTGGTATCTTCCATCTGTACGTCTCCGTTGTCGGTTACGGTCAGGCTCGCGTTGAATGGCTTGTAACGACCGCCATCTTCATATGAAACGCCGAATGGCTCCCATATCCATGAGGTGTACGAGTGATACTTGCACGGGCATTCTCCAAGACCCTCGCTCGTTCCATACTCACCGTCGCCAAACGACCATCGGATGTAGACGATCTCACCACCGCCACCAGGGGCGCCGAAATCAGGGTCAGTTGAGTTCGAGCATAGCTGTGCAAGGCACTCAAATTTCTTCTGCGCATTGTTGTGCAGGTGCTTCGAGCGTCCACTTGCAACTGGCGGCTGGTTGTCTGTGAGGCACACTTCGCCATCAACGATTACGAATGACACC
>JAUWCK010000067.1 GCA_030609345.1 Methanosarcinales archaeon
CAAGAAGTTGACCGGACTTTCTTATGGCTTCTTCTGCAACGTAGAACGAAACCCCGGCACATTCGGCGACGCAGCGTATGACGCAGTGCAGACAGACATCTTCCCGAACCACGTCGCATTACTCGAAGGCGATCTCGGCAGATGTTCACTCGCTGACGGGTGCGGAATTCACGTGGACTCGAAGAAGAAGATCGACTCACCCCCTGACCTAATCGGCAAGCTCGACACAGCGATAGGGATGGCAGAATCCGAGTACGGAAATAACACGCTAAAGGATCTCCTCATTGAGATTAAGGAGATGGTCGTGGCAGGAACCTCAACAGGCGACTCCGCAGCATTCGCAAGAGTCACAGCCGAACGGGACACACTCAAAGCAGACCTCAAAGCGATCATCCAGACCGAGGAGGACACAATCATCGCAGAACTCACAGCAATGCAGGACGCAAAGACGAAAGACGACCTCAACAAGCTCGACCTTGCAGACCTCAAGAAAGAACTTGACATGGTCAAGGAACTCAGGACAGACAGACTATCTTTCAAACAGACCGGCAAAGGCGGCAAGTCCGTAGTCGATGACGCATATTTAAGAAGAGAGAGGAAACCATCATGAAACCAGTAATCATAAACGCATTTGACACGTTAGGCAACATGGCAGCATCAGCCCGTGTGCCGTTTGGTTGCGCAGTTCGTAGGAGCGGTGCAGGTACAGCAGACATCGCTTATGACGGCGCAGCTTATCATGCGATAATAGGCATCACACCGGAAGATCCGGTTCAGAGAACTGTGGATGGGTTCTATTCACAGTACGACGCTATTCCACTTATCCTAGCAGGCAGAGTAAGAGTGTGGGTACTTGGACATGCAACAGGCGCAGTCGAGGGTGCATTCCTGAAATCAGCAGACCTCGGATCGTCAGCATGTGGCATATTTGACGAGGAAGCAACCGCCACTACACGCACCATCAACACACTTGCAAAAGTAGTTGAAGACACGGCAGACCTGCTTGATGCCGACTATGGCGACCTGACCCCAGCAGGAGCTTCAGGTTCAAGTGTCACTATGGGGAGCGCAGCAATCCTAACGGCTATGGATCTCTCTGTCGGAGACTACATCTCGATAGGCAACCCCACAAGCAACGAAGCCGAGATCAACCGGGTAAAGTCAACATCAGGCGCAGTCATCACGACTCAGGAAGCACTGGCGCAGACGTACACCCACGCAGAATGCAAAGTAGATAAACTCGTACAGGTGGAGGCGCTTCTATTATGATCAGAAATGACGCAGCAATCGTAAGCCATGCAGTGGAAAACTGGACGTTGGAGATCGCAGACTACATCGACCGCGACTTAGACGCCATGACCGCAAGAGACGTCTTGGTCGTCAGGAACGTTGGAGCGGACGTCGCATTCGATAATGTGATAAACTACGACCGCACCGGACCAGGTGCACAGATCACAGCGAAAGGCGCAGTTCCGAAGTCGATGGGTCTGTCAGCAACCTCGACACCTTATGAGATATTCCAAATCTCAACAGGATTCAATCTGTCAGAGAAAGACATGAAACTGGATCCATCCGTACACAATCGGCTCGTAGATATCGCAATACACGACATCCACAGAGCAGAAGACGATCTGGTACTGAATGGTATCTCAAAGTTCAACATCCTCGGACTTGCAGGCGCAGCGCAGGCGAACGCAAACGGGAAGATCGTGGCTGCCGGTGCATCAGGTCACGACTCGAACAACAAAGGTGCATGGACAGGCGAGGGAAGCACAGATATCTATGACGACATGAACACTGCACGCGGCAAGATGGACGGTGAGTTCAACCCGGCATTCCTGCTCGGTAAGCGCACGGACATGTATCTCCTCGACCGGATGGACGCCAACAGGACGCCATACTCACAGACGATCTCAAGGCTGTTCAGAAAGAAGGCTGAAGACCTGTCTTGGATCAAAGAAACCGGACATCTCGCAGGAGACAAGGTATACCTGATTCCAAAGCACTTCATGGCAGGCGAACTCATAGTAAGTGAGAACCCGACAATCAAGCCACTGTATAACGGTGGACTCGGTCCGGGTTCAAACTACTACTTCGAAATCAATGAGTGGGTCGTGCCTGAATTCCACAACAACGACGCGTTTGTCGAGATCGAAATAACGTGAGGTAAGGGGATGACAAACGTAGTCGCTGCCCCCGGAAACTTCGATCCGAGCATGTCCGCAATCCTGCAAGCATACCACATGGCAGCCGGAAAAGTGAACATCGCCGTAGTCGAGCATGATTACGGCGCAGCCGCCGCAGCAACAACCACAATCCTCGACACATCTGAGGTAGACGGCGAGATACTTGCAGCGTTCCTGATCAACGTCGAACTTGCGAACGCATCAACAGACGCCGGACAGACGTGGCTCAAGAACGGCAGCACACAAGCATCAGGGAAATCCGCAGAGTACGCCGTAGCCGAGACCACATATAAGAACGTGCTCTCTGCCGTGACCGGAATCCCACAACACGGAACCGAAGGCAACAGGCAGTTCGACAGAGGCGACACAATCTCAGTATACACCGAAGCAGAGACAAGCAGAGACGCCGGAAAATACTTTGTCGTGATGCTCTGGAAGGAAAGATGAGCCCGTAAGGACTCACCTTTTTCATTTTAGGAGAACATAACAATGGGTATACAAGACCCTCCCATCGGAACAACCCCCTTCGATCACGAAACCCTCACCGTCACAGACACAGCGGTCGGACTCACAGCAGCCACATACCTGAACGCAACCAGAGCAGAGATGACCGTCACAAAAGCACCGATCAATACATGGGTCGATGGCACAGATCCCACAGCCACCGTAGGCGAACCAGCACAGATCGGTGACAGGATCGTGCTAAAGTCCGCAGCCCAGATCGCAGGCGCAAGGTTCATACGAATCGGCGGCACATCAGCAGAACTCCCGGTACATTACTTCCACTGAGGCGATAACGATGCTTGGAAACGACGGAATGATACACCGCTCATCGCCATGGTACACCGACGGCGAAGTAGTACGCCTTAGGAATCCCGATCTCTCAATAGCAACCGATGAACTCTACGCACTCAGTACAGACGACGCAACCCTGAGCGGGACGCCTGTCATCATCCGCCTGCAAGCCCCCAACGGCGACTACTACTACACGAAAGCATACCCCACAGCCAGCGCAACAGCAAACGCAACCATAGACGACATCGGCACGGACGTCAGGGGAATCGCAGACGCTATCCTATCCGGTGCACCAAAAGTCTTTGAAGTGATCTCCGGTGCGACAAAGCATTACGTGAAAGGCTACCCCACGATCTCAGCCGAGAGCGCAAGCAGCAGAGGAATCACGATAAGGGCAGTCATGTTCAGCGACACGACCCTGAGCGGCACGCCACGAGTCGCAACAGTGGAGATAGGCGGCACGGATCATTATTTCAAAGCATATCCAACCAAATCATAATAACGAGGACATAATCATGAGAGGATACCCTAAACACATTGCGACAAAGCAGGATTTCATTAACCTGCTTGCAATGCCAGAACACAAAGCGCACGCACTCGCAGACCTGAAAGCGATACACGACCTCGATGACGCGAAGGCGACGAGAGCAACCACGCTCATCGACGAGAACGACCCTGAAAAAGGGTTCAACACAGAGACAATCGACAACCCCCTACCAGTTTGGAAGCAGAAGGGATTCACGAGCAGAAAGGCGGTTGCAGCGATGATCACAAAGGCAGGAGCGTAAATCATGGCGAACAGATCACTCACGAAAGACGTCTCGGATAATATCCTCGCCGGAGCCGTCATCGCAAACTTCTACCTTAATAAGCAAGACCGGTTAATCAAAAATCACGCAGATCACGATAAGGTCACGTTCAAAGGATCGAATGAGATCCCCTTGAAGATCGGTGATAACTGGTTCTTCTGCGATACAGACGTCGATATATCGACAGCCACTCACATGGATACCGGCGCGGTTGCAGCGGGCACGAATTATTACGTCTATGCCTGCGACGTTGCCGGATCGCTCGAATTCAAGATCAGTCTCGACAGCACGAACCCATCTGGAGTCACCGCTGACGACTCGCGCAAGATCGGGGGCTTCCACACGCTCTGCACGAGTGTTGGCACTATTGCAGGACATACGCTCACAGGCTACGCAGCGAACGACATCCTTCCTGCTTCGATTTGGGACTTGAAGCACCGTCCGATCTCTGAACCAGAGGGCATGGTGTACGATGCTGGAACGGATATATGGGTGGACATCTACCTCGCCAGCGGCACAGGAGCGTCAACAGCATCAGAGTACAATACAACGATTTCAGACACTCGTGACTGGATGGATTTCGTTGACGACGGTCACGCTGTCAAGAAGCAGCTCCTCACCGATTCGCAGTTCCAGAGCATTGCTGCCGGATCGAACGAAGAGACCAACATAGTAGGATCGGCAGACCCCGGAACTACAGGAGGGCACAACGACACAGCAGGACGCAGGATGATCAGCAACATCGGCTGCGAAGATTGTGCCGGAGCAATGTATCAGTGGTTGCAGACGTCGTCCGCACGGCTCGACAATGGGACCGCTGTTGGATGGTATAATCTCCCTGGCGACAGGGGAAGTTTCTACACTTATGGAACGGATCTGTACGGAAACACTCAGCTCCATGCGGGCGGTTATTGGTGCCATGGGGCGTTTTGCGGGTCTCGGTGCCGGAATACGTATTACTTTCGCTGGTTTACGTCTTCGTATTTCGGGGCTCGGTTCGGCGCTAAGCCGCAGTAAGCAGGTCGCAAATCGGAGAACGGAAACGGAAAACGAAAATCATGGTGACATAAAAATGTCATTGGTTGCAGGGTTATACAAAAAAAAGAACTCCATGCAGGCGGTAGGCAATTAGAATGAAGCGGAATCGACCAAACAGTTTAAGTGTCAGTAAACCAATAAGGATACTGAGGAATATTATGACACCAACTGGTAATGTTGTAGCAGGTAAACGGTTTGGTCGATGGACAGTTATCGAACGTGCTGGAAGCACCAAGCAGCATGCCGTTCTCTGGAAATGTGTGTGTGATTGTGGCACTGTAAGATTGGTACGCGGTACTGCATTGAAAAACGGTAAGTCTATGTCGTGTGGGTGTGTGAATTATGAAGCACACGCTACACACGGCATGACTACTACCAGACAATACCGAATATGGCAAGGAATGAAAACCAGATGCACAAACAAGAAGCAACCCATCCATACAAGATACGGCGCTCAGGGCGTAACTTATGATCCAGCATGGGAATCTTTCGATAAGTTTTGGGAAGATATGAAAGCATCATACGATGATGAGTTAACTCTTGAACGTGCCGATAATTTGAAAGGATACTCGAAAGAGAATTGTTATTGGGCTACTTTCTCTGAACAGAATATAAATAGGCGATCAAACGTATTTATAAAATACAGGGATTGCCTTCTGACAATAGCCGATGTTTCAAAGTTGACTGGGTTGGCAACTACTACAATTTACAATCGCAAACAACGAGGATGGTCTGACCAAATGATTATGTCCATTCCAGCAATGACCAAGTTCGCAAATCATAGATAGACCGATACTATACATTTTCATGAGGTTCAAAAAATGGACGACGCGCAGCAGATGACCGACCACTTGAACAGGAGATGATGCAATACTCCCCTTCATTCCAACCTGCGACGACCCAATGGCAACCACAACTTACCTTGCGTTTTGGGTACTCGTTACAGGGATCGGCATTGGCACGGGTGCGCTGCTTTGGTGGATCAGACGGGAGATCAGGAGGATAGACATGCGGATAGACGGACATGATACGTTCGTATCGGAGACCTCAACAACTATCGCAGACATGAGAACTGATATTGCGGTGCTCCGGAAATCTGTTGAAAACATTGAAGCGGATGGGAAGGAGACAAAGACATCAATCGCAGAGATCAACCGGACTCTGCGTGACCGTCTCACAGGACGATGACAAAAGTAATCCCTATCACCGCCTTCGCTTGCGCCCTCTGCAACAAGCAGCACCCCACCCCCGCGGAAGCAATCGCCTGCCATGAATCGCATCCACCGCCAAATCACATCGAGTGCAAGGAGGAATGCGGCGGCGGCAACTGCAAACTTTTTGGAAAAGTTTAAGTACACCCACACCAAACAAGGAACTACAGTAAAATCAGGCAAGGGTGTCATTTGCCCTATTGCCGCCCCCGGGAATCGGCTGTGCAACTTCCGATGTGTTCATGGTTGACCACA
>JAUWCK010000092.1 GCA_030609345.1 Methanosarcinales archaeon
ATGTCGTCTGCTAAGACGAGTACGGTCATCTCAGGGTGTCCATCGAAGTAGATGCCCATGAACTCGTAGACTTCTCGCTCGTACCAGTTTGCATTCCACCAGACCGGAATAACCGTGTCAATCGCCGGACTCTCGTCCCGCGGTACCTCTGCCTTCAGCTTCACGATCACCGAGTGATCGTACGATGCGAGCATGTACACCACCTCAAACTTCGTCTCTTCCGGGAAATCGAGGCTTGTAATCCCGGATAATCTGTTGAATTGCAGATTATCCTTTAAGTACGAGCAGACGTCAACGATTCTGTCCTTACCGACGTTCGCACAGACTATGTGCGGCGGCTGAGAATCGATCAGAGCGTCCGTAACAGCGTCCGGGAACTGAGATTTCAACGAATCAAGTACTGTCGTCTCATCCATCTCATTTCACCCCGTACATTGTTCCCTTGTCGGTCTTCGCCTTGATCTTCTTCTGGAGTTCTATGAACCCCTGGATCAGTGCCTCAGGCCTTGGCGGGCATCCGGTGATGTAGACATCAACCGGGAATATCTCGTCGATGTTCTGCAGCGTGTTGTACGACCGATAGAACGGTCCGCCACTTATTGAGCAGTTGCCCATACAGATGACCCATTTTGGCGAAGGCATCTGTTCGTACAATCGCTTCAGTGCCGGGAAGTACTTACGGACGATATACCCACTGATCACCATCACATCCGCGTGTCGCGGCGAACATCTCGGAATGATTCCGAATCGATCGGTGTCGTAGTGGGAACAGCCCGCAGCGATCATCTCGACGCCACAGCATCCCATCGGCTGGGTCATGAACCAGAGCGAATTCTTCCGCCCCCAGTTTATGACATCCTGCGCCGGCGATTTCTTGAGAAACTCATGAATCGCGCCTGTCGTGGTGGTTACAACCTGCATTGGTGTTCTAATGTCTTTTGGCATAATAACCTCCTTTTCAACGCATCCATGTGAACGCGCCTTTCTTCCATGCGTAAGCATCTCCAATTATCAGTGCGATAATAAGGAATATGGTCATCGCACCAACTGCCGCCAGTTGAAATCCTGGAATCGCTTCCAGAACTACCGAACTCTTATAACAAACAGCCCACGGATATAAGAAAAGAACCTCGACATCAAAAAGCACAAAAACGATCGCAAGTAAGTAATACGAAACGTTGAATCGCACCTGTGCTCCGCCTATCGGATCTTTTCCACCCTCGTAGGTCGTGTTCTTGAATCTGGCAGGGTTTCTCGGAGTGATCTGCTTTACAATGAACATGATGACGAACGGTATGACCAACGCCAAAACAAGCATTACCGCAATCGGTATGTAGTCCAGTATCGCATCCGTCATCGTGTCAACCTCCTAATCATATCTTCAAGCCTCCTTTGGTATACGCTTATGATATCCGGTCATAATCGACCTATATTGTCACGTTTCTATGACTGTACCATAGTATAAAAGGTTTATCATATCAAGATGCGGTCAACTTGTCGGATGCTGTAGCGGATTCCAGGTGATGGGAAAAAGATTAATAGGGGCTGTGTCGCTCTGGCAATAGGTGGCACATTTCCGCACTCAGGGCATATCTTATGTCGGGGGTTACCCGCTCCCGCCGACCATCGCGCGGCTTACAAGAATGTGTGGCGAGCCATCGCTCACAGGCACTGCCTGCCCGCTCTTCCCGCACCTGCCCGAATGAAACGCGAGATCGTCTCCGACCGCTGTTATGTTCTTTAAGATCTCGAGCGTCTGCCCCGAGAGCGAGACATCCCGCAGCATCTCGCAGATCTCGCCATCCCGCACCACATACCCGAGTTCGGCATTGAACTGGAAGATCCCCTCGCCTGTGTTGACCTGCCCGCCACGTGATCCTTTGAGGTAGACTCCATCCCTTAGTTCCTCGATTATCTCCTCAAAACGCATATCGCGGTTTGCGATGAACGTGTTGCTCATTCTCGGTATTGGAATGGCGCACCCTTGTGCACGCGCGTTTCCGCCACTAATACCATTACTACTACCATCACCACCACTGCTGCCACCAAGCCTGCCTGCGGTCTCTCGCGAGTGCAGATACGAGGAGAGTACGCCGCTATCGATCAGCGTCGTCCGTTTCGCAGGCACGCCTTCCGCATCGAAGGGATAGTATCCGTACTCGTGCATCGTCGGGTCATCGTAGACCGTGACGTGCTGCGATGCGATCTGCTCCCCTATTTTACCGGCGAGGATCGAGGAGTTCTCAAGCACCAGATCCGCCTCCGCTGCATGTCCAACCGCCTCGTGGATGAAGACGCCTGCAAGTTCGGGATCGAGCACGCATGGCATGATCCCGCCCTCTGGCTGTCGTGCATGTAGCAGTTCTTCCGCGGTTCTCCCTGCCTTCTCTGCAAGAGCAAGAGCGTCGTATCTTTTGAACAACTCGTAACCGCAGACGCCGAATCTGCTTTTCCTTCCGGACTGGTATGTCGCGCCATCCGATGCGACCGCGGTGATGCCAAAACCGGTACGGAACATCTCGTGTTCGAGATCGAGCCCTTCCGAACTCTGGTACCGGACTTTGGCGCATGATTCGGAATAGACGGCAGTTGTGCTGGTGACGCCATCGGTACATGCGTGCCGCTCGACATCCCTGATCAGTTCGATCTTCTCCTCGATCGGGACGTCTCTTGGATCTTCTTTTATGGATAACTCAGTCGGCATCGCCGATTCTCCGATCGGAGCCAGACGCACCTTCTCTCTCGGAACGGTCCTGTTGATGCTTGCAGCGAGTTCCTCTGCCGACTGGAGTGCCTGATCAAGGTTTGCCAGATCATCCGTCGTCACAAAACCCCATGAACCCCCCAAGAGCGCACGGATGCCCGCGCTGCTCGTAAAATTGTTTGTTATCTCCTCGATCTTTCCGTTATCGAGCACGATGCTGGTGGAATACCCGGACAGGATTCGGATATCGTAAAAATCACAATGCATAGTCTGTCTCTTCTTTGCTGATGCGCATAAATCTTTGGGGTGCAAAGTCCGGACAGTAGATGCGCCGACCGGGGATCGAACCCGGACTTGGGGCTTGGAAGGCCCCAGTCATAGCCATTAGACCATCAGCGCTCTCGTGGTATCTCGATACTTGAGGATTTAATACTATCGATCATCCGGGGGTATTTTGCAGGGTCATTCCGGAAGGTGATGCAATTCTGGTCTTCAGAGTCGATAAAAGAAGTAGCGTTTACGGGCGCTTAAAAGAAGTGAAAACCTCCCGCGGATCCGCAATCTCTCCTGCAAGCGCAGTCGCCGCAGCGGTCTCAGGCGACGCAAGATAGATGAATCCGCCTGTACCCATCCGCCCTTTGAAGTTGCGGTTGGCTGTCGAGAGGCAGACCTCGCCCTCGCCGAGCACGCCCTGATGCGCACCAAGACATGGACCGCATCCAGGCGGGAGTATTACTGTGCCCGCCGAAAGCAGCGTTTCCACAACTCCGGCACGAACTGCCTGTAGGAGCATCGATCTGGATGCAGGCGCAACGACCGTACGTACGCAAACCTTCTTTCCGTCAAGGATATCTGCTGCCGCCTTGAGATCCTCAAACCTGCCGTTCGTGCACGATCCGATAAAGACCTGATCAATATGCGTCCCCTCGACCTCGTCTACCGGCTGCACGTTATCGACTGCATGAGGGGTTGCTACCTGTGGGGGAAGATCAGATACATCGAAGAATAACTCACCAGCATAAGCTGCATCAGGGTCAGCGTAAACCGATGAATAACCATCGCCTTTGCTTTCACCTTTGCGTTCGCTTTCGCGCCTTCCAATGAAATCGAATGTCTTCTCATCGGGGGGTACGATGCTTGCCTTTGCGCCCATCTCGACACCCATGTTACAGAGCGTCATCCGCCCTGAGATCGAGAGATCAGCGATCGTTTCGCCGTAGTACTCGATCGCTTTGTATGTTGCGCCCCCTGCGCCGATTTTGCCGATGATATGCAGTGTCATGTCCTTTGCGCTCACCATATCAGGGAGCGTGCCGGCAACCGTGATCCTGATCGACTGCGGCACCCTGAACCAGAGCTTTCCTGATGCAAAGACCTCAGCCATCTCGGTTGCGCCGATCCCGGTCCCAAAAGCGCCAAGCGCGCCGTACGTGCAGGAGTGCGAGTCCGCACCAACGATCAGCATCCCGGGGCGTGCGAACTGTTCCGAGACGATCTGGTGGCAGATTCCATCGCCGATATCGAAGAAATTTTTGATGCCCTGCCTTCGCACCCATTCCCGTATCTTATGGTGGAGTTCTGATGTGGTCTCCTTGTTCGACGGGACGATGTGATCGAAAGGGATCACGATCCTGTCCGGATCCCAGACCCTGTCTGCGCCCATCTCTGTAAACGCTTTAACCGCAAGCACGCTTGTTCCGTCGTGCGCCATCGCACAGTCGATATTCGCAAGCACGAAGTCGCCAGCCTGCGCATCGGTGCCTGCTGCCCTGCTCATTATCTTCTCGCTAATTGTCAGCATTTTGTAGTCCTCCCGGGTCTAAACTACCTCTCCATCCTGCATCCGGATGGTTCGCTCAGTCTTCTGGGCGAGACTTTGGTCGTGCGTGATCAGCACAATCGTCTTCCCCTGATCATGCAGGTCATTTAAGATATCAAAGACCATCGCTCCTGATTTCGTATCGAGGTTGCCTGTCGGCTCGTCGGCAAGTATGATCGCGGGATCGTTCGCAAGCGCTCTTGCAATCGCAACCCGCTGCTGCTGACCGCCAGAGAGTTGGTTCGGGTAGTACTTGAGTCTGTGTCCGAGTTCCAGCGAATCAAGGATCGAGGTTGCCTTCTCTCTTCGCTCATCCATCTCCACCTCCCTAAGCACCATCGGTATCTCGACATTTTCAAGCACGGTGAACGTCGGTATCAGGTTGAACTGCTGGAAGACGAATCCGAGCTCCTCTCTTCTGACTCTTGCCCGCTCGTTCTCACCCATATCGGAAACCTTGTGATGTTTGATGAAAACATCGCCTCTCGTCGGCGTATCAAGGATTCCGATCTGGTTCATGAGCGTCGATTTGCCGGATCCGGATGCGCCCATGATCGCTGCGAATTCACCGTTCTCAATTACCAAACTCACATCACGAATCGCAGCAGTCTCTGCCTCGCCCTCTCCAAAGATCTTCCAGACGTGCACAAGTTCGATCAATGCTTCGGTCATCGGTATCTCCTGCGTATTCGATTATAACGCGATATCCCTACCTGCGGGACTTCTGCAAGGCGCACTGCGTGCTGCACGCCTGATGCGCCCATGATCCCGATCACAAGTTTCATGCATCGGTATTCGCTGGACTGGGTGTAAAGTTTTTTGGTTTACCGGGGCTGCCGATTCATCTGATGTTGTGCAGTCCTGTTCGAGGGGGTTTATATCGGATGAGTTT
>JAUWCK010000051.1 GCA_030609345.1 Methanosarcinales archaeon
CCAATGTTTTTCCTCCGGATGATGGTTATGTTGCTACTTTAGTGATTATAAAGATTATGTACTATGAAACCAATCCGGTCTTATGCTGATGGAATTGCTGATCCTCATATCATCCGCCGTTTTCCTGGCGTATTCGAGCAACTGGTTCACTAGCGGCGCATCAAGACTTGCAAAGGCAGTTGGGGTCTCAGAGTTCCTGATCGGGGTGACCGTGGTTGCGATCGGAACCTCACTTCCTGAGATCGTCGTATCCGTGTACGCAGCCATCACAGGTAATCCCGAGCTTGCCGCCGGAAACGTAGTCGGAAGCAACATCACCAACATCGCGCTGGTGCTTGGCGCGGCATGTATAATCAGCCCCATCATCATCGATCGCAGTATTTATCGTGATGTGAAGATCCATATCCTGATACTTGCAATCGTATCGTGCTACTTCTTATATGCTGGCAGGATTTCGCGGGTGGAAGGTCTGCTGCTTGTCATAGTGTATGGGTGGTATATCTGGGACGGATACACCAGACACCGGTCGACACACCCGGTTCCTGAGATTCGCGGTAACAGAAAAGATCTTGTGCGGTCTCTCGGGCAGACCATTGCAGGGGGTCTTGGCGTGTTCGTGGCATGCAATTTCCTGGTGGACGCTGCCATCGGTATCGCATCAGAACTGGGAATCTCCACAACGGTCATCGGACTGACGCTGGTAGCACTCGGCACATCGCTTCCCGAACTTGCAGTATCGATCGCAGCCGCCCGGAAACGGTGGGGTATGATGGTTCTTGGGAATGTTATCGGAAGCAACATCGCAAACATCCTGCTCGCCCTTGGGATCGGCGCGGGATTCCGCACCATTCCACGGGTCGATGCAATCGTTGACAACGTCGTCCTGATGGTCTTCCTGGCGATGGCTATGGTGATCTTCGTGAGATATCGAGGCGTATTTGATAGGAGGGTCGGCATCCTGTTTATCATGGTCTACGTGGCATTCATTGCGATGATATTTATGGCAGATTAGTCAGAATCGGCATCTGACTGGTTAATGTTTCGAGGGGGACTACATGAAGAGGCTTGATAGGCTTCGTTTTTGGGCGGATCTTTGAAAGATGAGTTGATTGGTATATTAATTTTTGGGATTCCCTGATGCGTCCCTGCAGGACGCAATCGTTGCCGCTGCCAGCAGGGCAGGGCGTTAACAGCGCCTTCCGCTACAGATCACCGCAGCTGCGCATGAAGCCGTATGATGTCCGACTTCGTCACTATACCAAGTATCTTTGACTGATCATCCGGATCGACCACCGGAAGTCTCCCGATATCGTTTAACACAAGTTTGCGCAGCGCATCCTCAAGCGACTCGTCAGGATATGCCACGATAAGCGACGTTGCAGGTGCCATTACCTGCTCAACGAGCACCGCTTCACGATTCCTCACCGGCACGCGTTCGGCATCCTTGAATGTCACGATGCCGACAAGCCGGTTATCATCGAGTACAGGATACCCGATGTGCCCGTACTTGGTGATCAGGTGGAGCACGGTCTGGACGCTGTTTGTTGGATTTACGGGCATGATATCGACAGACATCGCATCGCGCACGGATGCGTTCTCAAGAATATCGATCGTCAGTTCCTCGCGGTGCGCTGGCGAATCCACCCTTGCGGGAACCTGCTTTTCATAGATCGTCCAGTTGCTTGTCACGAGGTACGCAATGGTCGAGGCAAACATCAGCGGCGGCAGCAGATTATAGTTTCCACTGAGTTCGGACACCATCACGATCGCCGCGATCGGGACGCGTGCGACACCTGACAGGAGCGCTGCCATGCCTATGAGAACGAACGATGTGGACTGCAACTCACCGATGATCCCCGGGAAAAGGGCGTGTGCCGCCATGCCGAATGCACCGCCGAGCATGGCACCGATCACGAGCGATGGCGCGAAGACGCCGCCGCTGCCTCCGGAACCGATCGTAAACGATGTCGCGATGATCTTGGCAAGGACGAGCAGCACCAGAATCTCGAATGCAAGGTTTCCATCGATAGCTGATTGTATAATGCCGTAACCCATCCCCATGATGTCGTATCCATAGCCGCATGACTGCTGGAGGACGAGAGCAAGGATTCCGAGCAGAAGACCGCCGATTGCTGGCTTCATATAGTTTCGGATTCCAAGTTTCCTGAAGATGTCGCGCATCCCATAGAACACATGGATATACAGGATACCTGCCAGACCGCAGAGCAGACCGAGCAGGGCATCGAATACCAGTTCGAGCGGATGCTCAAACACATACTCGGGTGTTGCGAAGAGCGACCCCCACCCAAAGAACGAACAGAAGACCGAATACGCGATGATGGATGAGATGAACGCCGGAACAAGCGACTCGAACTCCGAATCCCTTTTGTACAGGACGCTGATCGTGAATAACGCGCCCCCAAGCGGCGAGCGGAAGATGCTGCCGATACCGCCTGCCGCACCACAGAGAAGCATCATCCTTCTGGATCTGTCATCGAGTTTGAGTTTGTCTGCAAGGTATGACCCGAAACCGGCTCCGATCTGCGCGATCGGACCTTCCCTGCCCGCGCTTCCGCCGGTGCCGATGGTGATCGCTGATGCGAACGTCTTGATGACAGGTACCCGTTTTCTTATGAACCCGCCCTGTTGATGGTACGCATCGATCACGGCATCGGTTCCGTGCCCTTCCGCCTCCGGAGCGTACCTATAGATTAGGATGCCTGCGATAAGCCCGCCAATCGCTGGCAGCAGCACCAGAATCCATGTATGCGGATCGCTTAACAAGCCGGGCGGCACAACACCCGGCGCAGTGAAGATATCCGCTTCACCGCCTGGAGGAGGTGGATAATAATGCCCGATGCCGCCTAACAGGTGGTGTGATGCAATCGATAGCAGGTAATAGAAAAAAACAGCGCCCATGCCTGCGACAAGTCCGATTAAGATGCTGTATGGAACCCAGTGCTCGATATACTCAAAATTTAACTTCCGCAGGTGATCTCTGGCAACTGCCGATGATATTTTCCTGCTATTCTTCACTGCGATTCCTCAACTTAGATGTTACGACTGTAAGATATTTAAGGAGGGGTGTGGCTTGAACAGCATGGTGTAGAAACGAGAGGGGAGCTGTGGCATTACGTATCCACAGACGATACGAGCTGACGCTCGGTACAAGAAAAAAAAGAAAAAAAGGGATAGGCGATTGCTCGCCTATGCGCCTGCTGGTATCACGAGACTGCGCTCGCCTGCTGGTCGGAAGGTTCGCATCGCACCCTTGGCGTACTCCTTCCTGATGTAGCGGAAGTCGAATACCAGTGATGGGTCAGCGAATGTCACCTTCACGAGTGGGTTGCAGCAGTATGCGTCATGTGCGCCTGCGTGTGCAGCGCCTGTGAATCCTGCGTACTCGCCCTGGTGACCCACGTTCATCGCGTAGTTCGGGTAGTTTGCGCCGCGGAGCTCGAGGCAGCATCCCTCGTCACCCTGGTACGAGCAGACGTTCGTTGCACCGCACTGGTCCTGCAGGTCGTATCCGAAGAATCCGAGTCTGCCCCATCCTTCCTTGTGCACGTACATCGACATGTACCATGCAGACAGTGCTACCTGTGCGTTACCGGTTGCGATACCGGTTGTGCATGCGCTTGCTGCTGCAAGGATTCCTGCTCTCTGCGATCCACCGAAGTGGTCCTCAAGAAGCGTTGGGTAGTCCTCGTAGCACTCCATACCGTTCAAGGTAACCTCTGTTGCAAGATCGGTTGCGGTTGCAAGGTCGTTTGGCGCTGTGCCGTCAGGTCCGTACTTGTTCAGTGCGTAGTCGTATCCGTAGTACGTGAAGTCATCCAGCACGTCGTTGGTGTATGCTGCTGTTGCGTACTGCGTGAATCCGACACCACCTGACATGTATGATCCGAGCCATATCTGGTCGTAGAGCATCGTGCCGCACGCAACGACCTCGAGTGTGTACAAGACCGGGTCTTCCGGCTTGACTCTCATCGTCTGGACCATGTCAGCGCAGTAACCGAAGGAAAGTCCTCCTGGCTCGTTTGGTGATCTTGCTCTTCTTGCTGGAAGCATCTCAGCCATCTGGACTGCTGCTGCATGCTTTGCTGCGAACGCAAGGTCTGCTACCGCAGCCTCACCAGCGCACATGTTGTATGCCGCAATGAACGACATACCGATCTGCATTGCACTCCATCTGGATGTGTTACCACCGTCGCAGCATCTGACAACGATCGTTGGAATGTGTACTGCCTGCCACGTCGTCTTGCCGATAGCAGCCTTCAGCTTCTCGTTCTGTCCTTCCTTGTCGAAGAGGTCGTTGATGTTGATCACGTACTGCGAGTCGATCTCGTCTGCGAGTTCGTCATCACCAGTGAACATCTTCACATAGCAGTCATCAACGAGTCCCGGGTGTGTCTCGACCATGTGCTCCTGCACAATAGCCGCACCTGGCATGGTGTGGTTTACTGCCTCCATGTAGCCGGCGATCGACTCAGGTGTAACCTCCTTTCCGAGACGCTTCTCAAGAGTCTCGTGAGCAAGGTCCATTCCCACGACGATCGTTCGCTTCATGTCATCCCACATCTGCTGCATTGCGGGGTTGTTGACGTAGTGCAGGTCATCACCCTCAACGATGTGTGGTGTGGTCGAGAGCTTGTATGGTACGAGCTGTCTCTGTCCGAGCGTCATACCGCCGCAATGCACGTTCACATCGTACTGCGAAATGCCACGCTGCTCTGCGACACGCTCACCTGCTGCCTGGAATTCTCTCTTTCGTGCGTTCTGAACGTATCCGGCGCGCACGTAATTTACCTTCTGTTCAGCAAGGTCAAGACCTGCGAACTTCGCCTTCAGCGCCTCAACGAACAGTTTCTCTGTTGGATATTTGTATGCCATTTGTATCTACCTCCCTTACACCGTGTGGTATGTAACGGGTCCCACACCTGGCGCGGTCTCAGCCGCAGTCTCAGGTCTGTACCCATACATTGTTCTTCTGTGGTGCACAAGGTGTACATGGTCAAGAACCTCTTCCTCACTTCGGTACCTGACACCGTCGGTTCGGTAGATGGTGGTTCTCTTCTTTGCCTCTGCCTCACTCATCGGCTTTCCGAAGTTGACCTTCCTGTCGATTGGTACACCGACCTGGTCCTTGTCCTCGATGACGTTTCCGCCCTCAAGATGCGTCCTCTGAAGCATATCGAACATCATTCCGTCTTCAGCGAGTCTGAGTGAGTGTCCGTGCACTGTGCAGCCTCGAAGTCCTGCGAGAGCCGGGCAGGTCATCTCTGACTCGACTGCTGCCTTGCACTGTTCCTCCATATCACGCTCTCGTGCCTCCACGATTTGCCTGCCTGACAGTGTTCCCGGGTCTACGCCTCTGAAGTTGATCGCTGCGTAGTAGCTTCTGAAGTATGGGACCGATGGTGCGGAGTACATCGAATCAGTAAACTGTGAGTATCTGATACGGTCTCCTGCTGCCGCGCCTGGTGTTGGCTCAACCATCTGTCTCACCGGGCAGTCTGGCTCACCCATCTCTGCGAGTGGTGGGTGGACACTTGGGTAGTCTGCGCCTGGTGCTCTGTGTCCGAGTACCGCTACCATATCATCATCTGATACGGTTCGGAGTTTCTCGATGTCTCCACTCATGTGCTTTCTTCTGTTTACTGCAACGTGTGAAGATCCTGGATAGTATTGTGGTGTGTATGCCATAATTATATCTCCTTATGTATATTGTGGTATTGTTCTCATAATTGCTTTTACGATCTCGTTTAGCCTGTTTCGTTGACAGGTAACGCCTCTCGTAATTCCGGTTACAATCTCCATGACTGTGCCTTCTGTCTCGATATCTCGAGTCTCCGGCATGACCAGTCGTGTTTTGATCCCTGCTCTTGCAAAATCCTCAAAATCAACCGGATTCTGACAGACAATGATCGCCGGTATATCTATGTGACGCAGGATATCCTTTGTCTTGTAGATTACGTGCGAATTGATATTTCCAAGATGGATCAGGACTGCACGATGCTGTGCTATCTGCGCGATCTCCTTTGGATTCAGACCAAACTTCGGTCCGTAACCCTTTGCCATGACATTCTCAGGCACATCCTCTGGAACGCCTGCTCCGGCATCGAGTACGAGCACACTGACCTGAATTCCTTCTCTCCTGAGTCCGTGTGTGATCTCGCAGACGGGTTTTGTGATGTGGCGTCTCCCAGGAGACATTGCGATTGCGATTACATCAGGTCGTCCGGTTTCAGAGAGCGTGCCGCGCTGGGCAAGCCCACCTCCTCTTCCAAGACCCATACCTTCCCTGCAATCGATAACCTGAGTCTCCCTGCCAAACATTTCATCCACCCTTAGTCCGCACCGCAGGTATGACAGATATCCGAAGCCGGCTGGCTCTGGTCCGCCATTCCGTATATGCTCTTATCCTCTACGAGTTCATCAGGACCATATTTCACATAGTCACTGACTGTTGCCTTTCTGCGAAGGAATATTCCCTCTTTGAGTTCAAAGGGAAATGGAAACACCTCTTCACAGAGTGTTCGGATCTCTTCCATCACATCACGCTCCGATTCAAGGCGTATTCTACCCACCTTGATCTGTAGTTCCATCACCTGATCGCTCACCCGGATGATCTCTCTGTCCGAATGATCGACCGGAGCGCCCCTTCCGGGTCCGTAAGGAATCGTGAGCGGAAGTTTTGGACCCTGAATAAGCACACGAGTGACGCCCTCGATCTTCTCGAGTCTATTCAGGAGCTCCTGTGCTCTGGCTGGATTAAGCATCCTCTGCGGAAATATCTCGTATTGCACGGGATCTGAATTTGAAGTTGTAACCATGAACAATCCCTCTTTACACCGCTGCTGCTGCGACCTCCTTGAGTGGAGCCATCATGACTGGCACATCCTTATAGGTGTCGAGCACAAGCGCGGATGTTGACTCTGGCGAGAACATCTGGGTTCCTGCATCGAGTGCAACCGCTGCTGCCACACATGGAATAGCCATTCCTGTGGAGTGCCTCGTAACAACGTGGTTACCGTTGAACACACCAGGACCGCCACCGCCATAGATTGAGTGGCTGAAGAAGGAGAATCCTACCGCAGTACCCTCGACTCTGCCCCAGTCGCATCCTGGGAGTGAGGTTTCCTTCTCGATCATGTCGTTGAAGTACAGAAGTGTTGATGATACAGCCTGTGCGCCACGGAGTGCACCGCAGTTCACCATCGTTGCTGCCATCGTACCTGCTGCGCAGTACGCGTTCCACATGCACACATCGTTTGCCTTGTAGACCTTGTATCC
>JAUWCK010000163.1 GCA_030609345.1 Methanosarcinales archaeon
CAGTGTCGCAATCCGGCACGGGGCAGACACCGTGATGGATCTCTCGACCGGAGGCGATCTACAGGAGGTGCTCGGGAAAGTTCTTGATACTACCCGTGTCCCTGTCGGCACGGTTCCGATCTATCATGCAGCCTGCGGGCGAAAAAGCGAGATGACCGCTGACGATCTCTTTAACGCGGTTCGGAGACATGCAGAAAGCGGTGTTGACTTTATGACGATCCATGCAGGCGTAAACAGGGAGATACTCAAACATCTCACCGCAGGTAACCGGATACTGGATGTGGTGAGCCGCGGAGGCGCGCTCACCGTCGCATGGATGCTTACCAACGAGGCTGAGAACCCGTTCTATTCTGAGTTTGATTACCTGCTCGAGATCGCGCGCGAGTACGATGTGACGATCAGTCTCGGCGATGGCATGCGCCCGGGATGCATCGCTGACGCCAACGACGATGCAATGTTTCAGGAGGCGATCACGCTTGGCAGACTGGTCAGGCAGACGAGAGCAGCAGGTGTCCAGTGCATGGTCGAGGGTCCAGGGCATGTTCCGGTAGATGGCATCGGATACGTTGTGCGCACCATCAAGCATCTCTGCGATGACGCGCCCCTGTACCTGTTAGGTCCGGTCGTGACCGATCTTGCACCGGGATACGACCACATAACAAGCGCGATCGGCGGCGCAATCGCGGGCATGCACGGGGCAGACTTCCTCTGCATGGTAACGCCTGCCGAGCACCTCGCACTCCCGACGGTCGAGGATGTCAGGGAGGGCACGATCGTCACGAAGATCGCTGCCCATGCAATCGATCTCGCAAAGTTAGGCGTCCGGGAGCGTGCGCTTTCGATGGATAAGAAGATGGCAGTCGCACGCAGGGACTTTGACTGGGACGCCCAGTTCGAGTGTGCGATCGATGGAGAGCGCGCAAGATCGATACACGAGACCCGGGTCAGCAGCGGTGACGCATGTTCGATGTGCGGAGAACTCTGCGCGATCAAGGTTGCAAAGGATGCGCTTCTGAAGCGGAGTGGGTGATGGCAGGGGTTTTGGTCGGGGTGTCAAGTCTCTCTGATGATGATGCTGGCTTCGGATAGCCTAATATTTCACCATCTCATCACAAATCTTACAAATGCAGCGAATGGCACAGATATTCGTGCGATTTGTCCATTCGGGTCATTCGTGATCTTTATCGAACACCCGCCAAGGTGATGCTCTCTGGATGGGTAAGGTTTAATATGAAATGCGGTGGAGTTAGTATCAGCGTTATATTCGAATATAGCAAGGAGGATAGATGAAAGGAAAGAACATGATATTGCTCTCGGTTGCGGTACTTGCGATTGGGTTATTCGTACTGCCGCAGACGATGGCAATGTTTGTTGGACAGCATACGTGGTTCAGCGTGAAAACGGCGGACAGTCAGTATGTGATGTGTCAAAAGTGTCATGTGAATGAGGTTGCAGAATGGAGGGCGAATACTGGTGCGCACGCTAATTATTCGGCAGATCTTGGAGGTGGCTGTTTCTGCCACCAGATCAATGAAACGGCGCTTGCAGCGTATGGTCTCACCGAAAGCAACGCACTCGGTGCTTATGGGTTTAACTTCACGAACTGGCGGTGGAACTATACTAACACTACTGGTGGAAGAGCCGGTGGTGCACCAGAATGGTACAACACCACATCAGGTGCCTGGCAATGGGGCTGGAGACCAGGAACTGGCAATGTATCTCCACACGCTGCTGTGATCATCGACTGTGTGGACTGCCACTGGAATGAGATGCAGCAGATCAATAATCCAAAATCTGCTCACTTTGCGTTCTGGAACCAGACCAATACAGCCACTAAGTCTGCTGACGTCAATACCGACAACAACACCGTGTGCATGGCGTGTCACACGCATACGCATCTGAACATCACATGGAAACGGATTGAAGGTCTGACAATCATTGCGGACCACACCAATGCAAGCCTGAGTGGTGCGGCTGCATGGAACCTGACGGTCAACACCAATGATACGGTCCACGAGTCGCGTGCCATTTACAATGGTACTGGAAACGCTACATACCTCGTGTGGAATGGCAGTGCTTGGGTAGAGCAAACGTACTAGCGATTGACCCACTCCCGGGTCAATCCTCTTTTCTTTTTTTCACATCACCGATTACCGCTGCCGCCTTGCAAACCTCTTCGATGCTACACACAGCAGCACAGCCCCTGCCGTCGTCCACGCGCCGCATCCCGGACTCGGATCCGGCGCATCCCGCTGCGTGGATGTGGCACTGGAACCGGACGCATTCGGTGCTGGCGTCATGTCGAGTGACGGCGCAGGCTCTGGCAGATCAGGATCACGGCACTGGCGCACGTAAAAGAAGACAAGATCCTTGTGCGACCCGACATATATGTGGTCGATGGTCATATTAAATATTTCGCCTTCTTCTGGATAAACAAGGTAATCTTCTGCTTCAAATATCCCGTAACTGACAGATATTCCGTTTTGCAGTAATTCGATCCATGCTCTCTCTCCTTTCGCATCCACGCCCTTGATAACAACCGAATATCCCTGATAGAACGCGCGCTGCTCGCCGTTTGCAAGCGCATAACCCTCTCCATCGATCAGTATCTGCGTCTCGTTGTTGCTGACGGTGGTGGTGTCCAGGCAATCCGCAGGATAAGCAAGCAGGATCAGTGAGAAGAGAAGCAGGATACGGCTAACCTGTGGCATCCACCCTATCACTATTCTCCCCCCAGAAAATCGCAATCAGTTCATTCATGCAGGCAACAGCAACCGGAGTCCCGCCTCTGGTGCCGGTGCACGTGATCGAGGAGACGTCCATGCTGTGCAGCAGATCCTTCGATTCGGAAGCGTTCACAAAGCCGACCGGAGTCCCCACAACGAGTGCGGGGCGGATACCACTTTCTATCAACCCGCAGACCAGAAGCGCGGCTGACGGCGCATTTCCGATCACCACTATCGCACCGTCCAGATCGTGCCCCAGTGCCTTAAATCCTGCCGAGGTCCGGGTGATGCCGTATTCGGCGACAAGTTTCTCGCCAGCAGCGATATCGAGCACGCAGGTTATCGGACAGTCATGCCCCACCTTCGTGATGCCCACAGAGACCATCCTGATATCGGTGTAAATATTCCTGTTCTGTCTGATCGCATCAACTCCCGCGCGGATGGGATCGTTCTTGAACCTGAGCAGACCTGCAAATTCAGGATCGCCGGTTGCGATCACGCAGCGCTGCCGTATCCGGTCCTCGTATCCGGAATCGCCAACGATCTCTCTTGCTATGCTGCGGCTTTTCGATGAGATCTCCCTCGCCTCAGGGGTGCGTGCGCCAAGATCGGACGTTTCAGGCATGTTCACTCATTTTGGAGTTTGAGTCCCATAATATTTCGGGTCTTTGGTATCTCGCGTTGTGGTGACCAAAACCCCGGAGACTTTTTGATATTTTCGAAATAAGGTTTCGGAAAACCGTAGACTAAGGAGGAAGCGATTACTCGCGCCTCCTCGTCTAAGAACGGTACGTGAGACTTTCACCTCATACCGCTGCCTTCGGCGCTGCTTCGCAGTCAAGCATCTTGCAACCCTTTAAGTATCGGGCAACAACGATCATTTGATCACTGCTTTTGTAATCCCGGTTTGCAGCCCATTAACACTCCTTCGAGTGTCTGCAAGTCTCTCGCCTTTTACAGGCGTAATTGAGTATCTTACATTCACAGGTTTACCTCCTTTCATAATGGACTCCCT
>JAUWCK010000247.1 GCA_030609345.1 Methanosarcinales archaeon
ATACGATTACACAGGACTCGCTGATAAACCTCGATTATGCCGACATGAGGACAGTTATGAACTGCGGAGGGGTTGCAGTGATGCTCTTTGGCGAGTCGAAGACGCGGGACAAGTCGAGCGATGTGGTCCGTTCGGCACTGAACCACCCGCTGCTGGATGTGGACTACAGGGGCGCTACCGGGTGCCTCGTGCACATCACAGGCGGACCTGACCTCACGCTTAAGGAAGCAGAGGAGATCGCAAGTTCACTCACCTACGAATTAAGCCCGGATGCGAACGTGATCTGGGGCGCAAGGATTGCGGAAGAGTACGAAGGCGGCGTGCGTGTGATGGCAATCATGACCGGCGTCGAATCAGCCCAGATACTCGGGCAGGCACAGCAGCAGCGTGTCCCGATCCGCTCGGTAGAGGGTGAAATAAAACAGATGGAACCGATGCCAGTTATTGGCAGAGGTCGCAGGGGACCGATCATCGAATATATTCGATGATCCCTATTTTTTTATTTTGGGATTAATTGGGTTAAAGCAGGGAATTTAACCGCGAAATGCGTTAGCAAATCCGTTGGCAGCACGCAGAGAAAAGACAACTCTACGTTCTTCGCGGTCTCTGCGGTGAAAACATAGTATAAGCAATCATATCGACCCCCCTCCGCAGGTTACCCGATGACCTGCATATCAGGGACTCGCAGCGTCGGAACAACGATTCCTCCGACAGCACGGGGGTCTGCGCCGGCACCATCGATATTTTTTAGCATATCAAAGATATTTCCGGCGATCATAAGTGATTTTATCGGTTGCTTTACCTCCCCGTTCTCTACCAGAAAAGAATTTCTGGCTTCTATCGAGAAATCCCCTGAATACGGGTTTGCAGTGTGTGCGCCGATCACCGAGTGGACGAGCACTCCATTCTGTGTCTCTGCGATCAGATCGCTTGGCGGATACTCAATCACAAGATTGCGCACATCGATAGACGGCGTTGTACCGTACCCGGAGCGTATGGCGTTTCCTGTGCTCGCAAGGTCTGCCTTCCCTGCCGTGTACGCGTCGTGGAGGTGGTTTTTGAGGATTCCGTCTTCGATTATGGCGGTCTTTTGAGAGGGCGTGCCCTCGTCATCGGTTTGCGCTGTTCCGATCCCGCCAGTGCGCAATCCGTCGTCGCATATCGTAAGTTCGCCTGCCGCAACCTCTGCCCCGACCTGGGAGAGCATCGACCTGCCTTTCTGCACATTATCGGCACTCAGGGATGGTATAAAAGTATATTCAAGGAGGTCAGCGATCGCAAGCGGGCAGAACAACACAGCAGTCCTCGCAGTCTCTATTTTTCCGCCGTGCAGTGATTGTTTTGCAAGTTCGCCTGCACGCTTCCCGATTTCGTATGTATCGATGTCAAGGTTCCTTGAGATGTCGAACTCATAAGCAGTGGATATGCCTGACCCGTCCTTTACGATGCACTCGATCGATGCGGCAATCGAAGTCCCCTCTTCTGTATGCTCGATGCCGTTTGTGTTTACTATGTAGCCAGTGCCTGTCGAGACCGCAAGCCCGCCCGAGGTTGGAACCGCGCCTGCTGATATAACGCCGCGAATCAGATCGGCGGCGAGTTCGACGCATTCGGAGAGCTCGATACCTGCAAGTTTCGGATCGAAGACACCATGAACCGCGGGGTACGAGCCTTGATGCGGGAGACTGCTCCAGTCAGGGTCTGGCTGGGATGCCCGGGCTGACCGCACAGCAAGCAGGGACGCCTCTTCGATGCTGTCCTCGCGATTTGTGCTCGAGAACCCAACAGCACCTGAGACGATGGCACGGACGCCGATCCCTCGTGTGAACGATTCTCTGGCGTACTCGATATGCTCAAGTTTGGTGTTGATGCTGACCGACCGGTCTGTTACGCAGTACGCCTCGACTTCGTCGGCACCACTGCTGCGTGCATACTCAATCGCCTGTGATGCGAGCGGGATCATCGAGGATCAGTCCCCAAAACAATCGACCCGCTCATCGAATACATCAAAGAGGTATTTCTCTGCACGTCGCACGGTCTCGAGGTTGCCCCTGAGCACGATCAGTGCCATATCGAAGACCGCGCCATCCTCGATTGATCCGCTGGATGATTTGGTATGCGGTTCGAGATCGAACTCTGATATCAGTTCATGTATCAGGGTCACCGGAACACCTGGCGGGATTACGAGGTCGTACAAACCCTCCAGTTCCTCTGCGATCTCCTCATCCTCACCCAGTAAATCTTCAATTCCCAGTACTTTTTCGCTCAAATCAGATCACCATCATGCTATGCGTTTTCCTGCATCTGGTCCATACATCGCGTCGTATACCTCTTCGACGTGCATGACAATCCCAGCTTTCGCTGGCAGTGCTTTGCTCTTGGCATGAACCCATGCTTTCACATCCTCGTACACCGGACCCTCAGTCACGATCTCGGCCCTGCCCTTGACCTGGAACGACTTCTTGCCGTCATAGCCGACAATCGAGATCTGCGGATTCGCTTCCATGTTTGCTGCGGTCTTGTCAAAGAAGTTGTCTGCGATCTGGATTGTCTCGTCATCCACGATCCTTAGGAAT
>JAUWCK010000100.1 GCA_030609345.1 Methanosarcinales archaeon
CTTCATGAACTTATACATCTTTTCACTCAAACAAATACCTCTTTATCCCATGCTCATTGCAAAAGTACATTCGTAGCATTTACATCAGTATCTGGTACTAACCCCTACTTAAAGTTTGTTTGAGATGGCTATAGTTGCAATCCAGTTAAATGTAGAATAACGCAATCTCCATAGATTCCAATGGGTTTCACACTACGTCCATAAAACACGCGTACATGCTCGAGTACGCTCAAACACGCACACACATCACCCGCGCGTAAGTTACATAAGAAGGTCGCGCATCCTCTCAAGAGCACGCATGATGTCTGATTCGCTCGTCGCGTACGATATCCGGATGTGTTCTCTGGCTTGCTTGCCGAATGCGGATCCAGGCACCGTGATCACGCCCTTGCTCGCAAGTTCCGATGCGACACGATCACCATCACCGACGCGCGGGAAAGCATAGAACGCGCCAGCAGGGGTCGGGCACTCGATACCCATCTCACGAAGTCCTTTCAGCAAGAGGTCCCGCCTCGCTCTGAATCTCTTTCGCATATCCTCCACACAGTCCTGTGAACCTGTGATTGCCGCAAGCGCTGCTGCTTGTGCGACTGAGTTCGCACACGCCTGCACATACTGGTGTACCTTGTGAAACTGCTCGATGTATTCGGGTCTCGCTGCAAGGTACCCGAGACGCCAGCCGGTCATGGAGTACGTCTTTGATGCAGCGTTCACTGTAACTGCATTGTCCGTGAACTCCGCAGGACTTGCGTGCTCGCCTTCGTAGATGAAGAACTCATAGACCTCGTCAGATAGAATCGTGAAATCGTAATCCTCGGCTAGTTCGGAAAGTGCCTGTATCTCCTTTCGCGACTGGACGGATCCGCACGGGTTTGACGGCGAGTTCACAATGAGAACCTTCGTATTTCGGGTGATGTGTTCAGCCACCACATCAGGATCGAGGACGAGATCAACGAGCGGAACGCCGATCACCCTGCCGCCTGCGATGTGTGAAAGCGCGCTGTACGAGACGAAACCCGGATCAGGGATTAAAACATCATCTCCCGGCTCAACCAGCGCCTGCATGGCTATGTGTAGCGCCTCGCTTGCGCCAGAGGTTACCATGACCTCATCGGGACTCACAGAGATGTTGTTGTCACGCAGGAACTTTTCAGATAGCGCGTTTCTAAGTTCCGGGATGCCTGCGCCCGGCGTGTATTTGGTATAACCGCTCCTGATTGCGTCCATCGCAGCATCGCAGATATGGCCCGGTGTCGGGAAGTCCGGCTCTCCGAGTCCGAGATTGATGCTGTCTGTGCCTGCTGCCTCGAACATCTTCCGGATGCCAGAGATGTCGATCTCTGAAACCCGGTCTGTAAATGATCTCAATTGTTTACACCTCTCCTCTTCGGTTTCTGATAGCTGTTTTATACTCTACCGTCTCGGCAACTTAATCTTGAGGCATTCGTGGGAACATGCTCGGGTATCCTGTAGTAGGAACCACAAGATTGCACAGTCTGCGGCGCAGCGGCGCAGCCATCTCCACAAGATTTCTGTGTTAATCTTGTGTAATCTCGTGGTTTTATATGCGGACATCCGCACCTATTGAGTAAGTACATTCGTGGTTCCATTGTGCTGATTTCAACACGAATTGTACGGATAAACGAATGGCACGAATTCATAGTATAGTTCCATAATTATTTTGTTGAGACACTACCTGCCCGCAGAACTCCTTTTCCAACAAGCACCCCGGTTGCTGCGGCATTTACGATGTCTCTTGAAAGCCCGGCGCCATCGCCTGCGGCAAAGAGATTTCTGACACTGGTCTCCATATTCCGGTCAACATCGACCTCCATCGCATAGAACTTGATCTCTGGCGCGTACAGAAGCGTTGAATCGGATGCAACCCCTGGTATGATCTCGTTTAGTACCTCAAGCCCTTCGATGATATCCATCACGATCCTGTGAGGAAGCGCCATCGAGATATCGCCGGGCGTCACGTCCTTGAGCGTGTTTACTACCTGATTTCGTGAAATCCTATCCTCTGTTGATCTCCTGCCCCTCCGAAGATCGCCCATGCGCTGGAGTACCGGCTTTCCGCCTCCGATGGTGGTTGCAAGTTTCGAGATCGAGATGCCGTATCTTGTCGTGTTCTCGATTGGGTGTGTGAGACTGATCCTGACAAGGAATGCGAAATTCGTATTTTCAGATTGCTCGTTCTTCATAGAGTGCCCGTTCGTGGCTATGAATCCGGGATATTCCTCTTTGACGACAAAACCATTTGCGTTTGTACAGAATGTCCTTACAAAGTCGTCATACCGCTTGGTATGGATGTGGAACTTTGGATCGCGGTTGATGCGTGTGACCGGATCCATGATGATCGCGGGCACCTCAACACGCACACCGACATCGATGCTTCCGTAACTGGCAGCGATTCCGTGCTTATCAACCATCTCATCCACCCAGTTTGCACCGATTCTACCGGGTGCTGCGATCACACATCCTGCTGTGATAGTCCTGCCGTCACCGAGAACGACCCCATTACACTCGTTATCGCTGATGATAAGGTCAGAGACATCGGTATTCAACAGAAACTCGATCCCCCGTTCTACAAGACTCTCCTTGAAGTTTCTTATGACGATCGGAGCATTGTCTGATCCAATGTGTCGCTGCGGTATATTGATGAATCGCGCCCCAACCGATGCAGCACGTCGCTTCAGCCGCTCCACAACTACCCCATTCGGATCGCTGATTTCATCGGGCGCTCCATATTTGAGAAAAACCTCATCCACATGACGGACGACCTCCCATGCCTCTTCCTTGCTGCCGGTCAGTATGGCGAGATCCCCGCCGATATCAGGACGCAGATTCAGCGTGCCGTCAGAGAACGTTCCCGCGCCGCCGACTCCGGACATGATGGCACATGGCGTGCAGTGCACGCACACGCTGCTTCGTTTCATCGGACAAGCGCGCTTATCGATATCCTGCCCGCGATCGATCACCAGCACACGAAGATCAGAATCTGCCAGTTCGTCTGCTGCGAACATGCCAGCGGGACCTGCGCCGATGATCACTACGTCATAGTCATTGGTCATCACATCTTGTATGGCAGGAGGATATATATCTGTAATGGTGAGGTGTGGCGAGGTTGACCCGGGCGCTGGTGCATCACGTACTCGACTTGTGTCTTGCAGCGGGGCGCAACGCCTGCCATAGGAACAAAAAATAAAAACAAGAGCGAAGGGCGCGCTCCCCTCGTCCCGGATTACCATACACTATATTTAATATCCCATAGTTTCTAATATCCACCCCATAAAATGTCAGGCGACGATTTTCCAGATCTCCTCGGGCGTCAGCAGGATAAAGTTATGAGCCTTGGCATAATCAAGCGCCTTTCGAGTAAAACCCGATTTTGAGACGACCATAAATCGTTCCACCCTCGTACCATTGTTCCATCTTATATATTTTGACTTATCCTGCAAACCCTCGAGAACGCCCACCCCGGTCTCATGATTCTGCCATTTGCATTCACAGAAGACGATCTCATCAGTGTTCTCATTCAATGCCACGATATCTATCTCCATATCCTTGTGCCACCACCTTCCAATGCGGGTAAACGACCCTCCTCCTGAAAAGATGTCGAGATGCGGGAAGATGTCTATCATGATTCTTTCAAATTTTTTCCCGAGATAAGCAGGGAATTCTTTCCGTATCCTTCCCGAGACTGCGGTTGAATTACCCCTCTCGAGTTCGGACAGATTGGTATATACGAACCTGAACCAGAAATCAAAAAAATTATCCTTTATAGAATATTTAGCGCCATACGCTTTTAATTTTCGCTTAAACCCATCGGTTACGGGCAGGTTCTTCTCAACTACTCCAAGCCTTTGAAGTATATAAAGGTATTTTGATAAAAGACTTTTATCCAAGGCGGTCTTGCTGGATATCTCATTAAAAGCGGTCAATCCTCCTGCAATGGAAGACAATATCGACATGTAATTCGAAGGGTCTCGTAGCTCTTCTCGGAGGAGTATCTCCACTTCTTCGTATAGAAATTCGCCTTTTGACAGGATCTTTCCTTCAATATTTTCCCATACGGCAATATCACTATCAAACTGCATCAGGTATCCCGGTATGGTATCTATTACTGAATACACTGTCAGAATATCTTCAAAAGAATAGGATGGAAAGAATTCTTTTAGATGGACGATATCAAGCCTGTCCACCATCCACTGCCCCGTACGTCTACCGTACAGGGGGCTGTCGTAGTCCAGCGTATATTTTTCCATCATACTGACCGATGATCCGCAGAATATGAGCATTATTTTAGTATCATTAAATAAATTATCCCATTTATCCTGCAGGATAGACAGCATCTCGGGAAATTTCACAGCAATGAGAGGAAATTCGTCAATCACCAGAACAAGCCTGTCAGATGCTTTCTCTGCAAGATATTCAAAGCAATCGTCCCAGCTTGATAGAGGCGAGCGGGCAAGCGAGATGTCTTCGAAATGTTCCATTAACATTAGGTTGAATCTGCGTAATGTGTCTGTTTTTGACTCGGCTCTGCCAAGAAAATACAATGTTGGTCTGCGCAGAGAGAACTTGTTTATAAGCTCAGTCTTCCCGATTCTTCTGCGACCGTATAGGATTATGAACTCGGCTTTGTCTGAGTCGTATTTTCTCTGCAGGAATGTTAGTTCTTGTGTTCTGTTGATGAAATTCATTATGAGTATATACTCGTAATTCAACAATATAAATTTTACGGCAATCCCACTCGAACATGCTTCAAAATAACCGATGTGGGTAACTGACAGAATCGAGTGTGGTCGATGTGTCCTACCACACTCTGCACTGATCGCCTCGGATGTGGACACACCTGTCCACAGCGGAGCGTGATGCAGGCGAGCCGACAGTCTCGTCCCACCCTTATCTCCGCCACCGCATCATCGCGTAAGCGACTGCAAGCATCCCTGCAATCGCGAAGACCGCTGTGAACCCGGGCGCACCCTTCTTCGCCGCCCCTGCCGTCGTGCCTTCCGCCGCCGGTGCAGTCGCCTTTGCCGCCGCGGGTCTCTTCGTTGGTACTGGCGTCAGTGTCACGCGCTCGCCCGGCGGC
>JAUWCK010000006.1 GCA_030609345.1 Methanosarcinales archaeon
CCTCTCCAAGAAATTCAAAGTCACCCACAAGACCGTTGCATCGATGGTTGGATATATCCAATCCAAACTCGGCATTCTCCATGCGCAGAAGCAGTCATACAAGACGCACATCGTCTACACGCTGCGTGATGAGTATGTCGATCTTGTGAGATCGGTGCTGCGAAGATCTGTAGACGCAAAAACCCAGACTGCGACATGACACTGGTGAAGGATGCTCCGCGCACCTCGACCAGCTTCATCATCAGATCGGACGCAAACGCGAGGGTCACCGCATCCCGCGATCCGTTCTATGAACTGATGCGCCGCCTCTTCCAGGACGAGAGCACCGCTATCAGGGGGCAGAGATTCCTTGAGATGATCCTCGAACGGGAGGCATCTGGAAATCCGATACAGACGAACGAGTGGGCAGAACTGCTCCGCGAGTTAGGGGTCAGCAGATCATCATTTTATGCGATGCGGAACAAACTGCTCGGTTCTGGAATGATCACGAATAAGAAAAGGGTCTACCGGGTATCAGGGCAGTTTAGCAAGGATCTCGTCGATATGGCGAGATGGTGGTGGGTTGCTGTGTTGAAGCGGGATCTGGAGCGTCTGTGAGGATTGCCATAGTAATTGGGTACTTAATCGAGTATTGTGTGGATATCCGCATATAAAACCACGAGATTACACAAGATTAACATAGAAATCTTGTGGAGATGGCTGCGCCGCTGCTCCGCAGACTGTGTAATCTCGTGGTTCCTACCACAAGTTACCCAAGCACGTACTATTTTGTGACAGTCCCTACTGTGTGCGAGATTGTCAGAGGGACACTATCTGAACCGGGGATCTAGAGATGCCAGGAGGGGGTTTGTCGCCCCCTCCGGACACGTCACGACCTTCCCCGCACCATGATCAGCCGGTTGATCGCATTCACAAGCGCATCGACCGATGCCAGCACGATATCCTCTCTCGCTGCGCCAGCGCTCACGATCCTGCCTTTCTCATCCTCCACCGCAACCGTCACCTCTGCAAGCGCGTCAGAGCCACCTGAGATCGCTTCGAGTTTGAAATCGTGCAGGTGCACCTCTGTTCCTTCGCCGAGCAGATTCCGTACGGCATTTAAGGCGGCATCCACAGGACCGACGCCGATGTTTGCCACAACCTTCAGATCTCCGCCAACAATCGCCTTCACAGACGCAGTCGGCGTGATGATATTCCCTGTCATCACCGAAACCTCCATGAGATCGATGAACTGCTCTTTTCCGGAGACCTCCCCGAGAACGGACTCGGTGATGGCGTAGAGGTCTGCATCGGTGACCGGTTTTCCCTTGTCTCCAAGTTCCTTGATCCTGCCAAGTATCTCTGTCAGTTGATCTTCGCTCGTCACGAATCCTGCCGACTCGATCGCCTGTTTTACAGCGTGTCTGCCGGCATGTTTCCCGAGAACGATCCTGCGCTTCTGCCCGACCATCTCAGGCGTCATCACTCCCGGTTCGAATGTGTCGGTGCGCACGAGCACGCCGTGCGTGTGGATGCCTGATTCGTGCGCAAACGCATTCTCGCCAACCACTGGCATCAACTGCGAAACCCGAACGCCGGTGTACTGCTCGACCATGCGCGAGGTCTCGAAGAGGTATTCGGTCTTGATGTTCGTTCTCGCGCCCTGAATCGTGTGCAGGATCATTACGGTCTCTGCAAGATCCGCGTTTCCTGCACGCTCTCCAAGCCCGTTGATCGTCACCTGAACCTGACTCGCGCCCGCTTCGACCGCTGCGATGCTGTTTGCAACCGCAAGCCCGTAGTCGTTGTGGCAGTGCACATCGAGCGGCAGCGACACCGACCTCTTGATCTCTTCGATCAGCCGGTACATCGCAGACGGCACCATCACGCCCACGGTGTCAGGGACATTGATGACGTCGCAGCCCACCTCCTCGACGGCTTTGCATATCCTGATCAGGTAGTCAACATCGGTCCGTGTTGCGTCCATCGCTGAGAACATGCATGTTGCGCCGTGATCCTTGATGTACTGCACCGCATCGACTGCAAGATCCACGACCTCGTCTCTTGACTTGCCGATGGTGTGTATCCGCTGGATGTCGGAGGTGGATACGAAGGTATGCACCATGCCGACATCGCAGTCGAGGCACGCATCGATGTCAGCTTTTATCACTCTTGATAGCCCGCATATCTGTGCGTCCGGTCCGGCTTTCACGATCTCTGAGACCGCTTCCTTCTCGCCTGCCGATGCGATCGGGAAGCCTGCTTCCATGATATCGACGCCGAGTTTGTCCAGTTGCTTAGCGATACCGAGTTTCTCTTCGAGAGAAAGCGATACGCCAGGCGTCTGCTCACCGTCACGCAGCGTGGTATCGAAGATGCGCACGCGTACGCCACTGAGTTTTTCAGTGCGGTAAAAAACGATCCCTCACATTGGTTTCTGTCATTTAAATCCTCCAGATGTTGAGAGATGTTGGTTTGTCCGGTCAGGATATAAAATCTTTGGTGTGGCACATGACACGTCCAACAGAGGCGCATTCACTTTCACCCCGCTCTTGGATTACTGATTTATATATGCGGGGCTGATGTGTATATCAAGGACTTGCACAGCCCTACACGATTCTGGGCAGCCATGCATTATCCTTCCCCTCTTTTTATTTTTTTAGGTCGCTTTAGCCACTGCGTGGTTTCCGGATTGCAGATGCGTTATCTGGCACAACGTTTTGTGTGGACACGAATTCATGGTACATAGCGGTTTCGAGAACATACAGGTTCTTCAACTATGTGCCAGATAAGTCGGCAGCTCATAGATTTATGTTATCTGCCATACAAAAGAATATCAATCGCCCATTGAGGCTGTAGACTAATATTATGAGAGAGTTGATATATGCCGCCTAACAACAACGAAATCGAAAAACGGCTGTGGGAAGCTGCCGATGAGATGCGAGCCAATTCGAAGCTGAAAGCATCTGAATACTCAGTTCCGGTGCTTGGGATGATCTTTCTCCGTTACGCTGATCACAAATTCGGTCATGCCGAGAAGGAGCTTGCCGGAAAGAGCACAGGTCGCAGGCAGAGCGGTAAGCTGGATTATCAGGCACGAGGTGTGCTCTACCTGCCCCCCGAGGCACGTTTTCAGAACATTCTCCTACTTCCCGAGGGTGAGAACATCGGCATGGCGATCAATAACGCTATGCGGGCAATCGAGCGCGAGAACCCTGATCTGAAGGATGTTCTGCCAAAGACATACAACCGTATGGAGAACGCAACGTTAATAGAACTCTTAAAGCTCATGGCATCGATCCCGATGGACATCGAAGGTGACGCGTTCGGAAAGATCTATGAGTACTTTCTGGGCAAGTTTGCCATGAGCGAGGGGCAGAAGGGCGGCGAGTTCTTCACACCGACATCGATTGTCAAACTCATCGTTGAGATCATAGAACCATATCACGGCAGAATCTTCGATCCCGCTTGCGGATCAGGCGGCATGTTTGTCCAGAGCGCCAGATTCGTTGCGAAGCACAGGGCGAACCCAAGCACCGAGTTGAGCATATACGGTCAGGAACGTGTCGCAGAGACCGTCCGGCTCTGCAAGATGAACCTCGCGGTTCACGGTCTGGACGGTGATATCAGGCAGGGCAACACATACTACGAAGACCTGCACACAAGCCGCGACAAGTTCGACTTCGTGATGGCGAATCCGCCATTCAACGTGAAGAAGATAGATAAGGAGCGGATCAAGGACGACCCGCGCTTTCCTTTTGGCATGCCCAAACCAGACAACGGCAATTACATCTGGATTCAGGTCTTCTACAGCGCACTGAAAAAAAGCGGTCGTGCAGGATTTGTGATGGCAAACTCTGCCTCCAGCGCCGGCGGGACTGAACTGGAGATTCGTAAGAATCTTATCGAAGCAGGCGTGGTGGACGTGATGGTGGCTGTTAGCCCCAACTTCTTCTATACGGTCACGCTGGCGTGCACGCTATGGTTCCTGGACCGGGGCAAGAAAGAGACCGATCGGGCGGATAAAATCCTGTTCATCGATGCACAGCACATCTTCACACAGGTTGACCGCGCCCACCGCGAGTTCACCCCTGATCAGGTTGAGTTCCTTTCTAACATCGTGCGGCTCTACCGGGGCGAGGATCCGGGGACTGCAAACGGCAGTGCATCGATGATGAGTGGCACGTTCCCGGACGGCACGTACATGGATGTGCCGGGGCTGTGCCGGGTGGCAACACTCGAAGAGATCAAAGCGCATGGGTGGCGCCTGAACCCAGGACAATACGTGGGCGTGGCGGAGCGTGAGGAGGACGATTTTGTCTTTGCCGAGCGTCTGGAGGAGTTAGATGAGGAACTGGAGATGCTCAACGTCGAGGCGCGGGGATTGGAAGCGCGGATAGATGAGAATGTGGCGAAGCTCCTGGAGGGGGTGAGCGAATGAATGAGTTGGCTCTGCCTCTGCACGACCAGATCCGGCGAGTTCTGCTGGAAGCGCAAAGCAGTGTTTCCCGTGCGGTGAATACGGCAATGGTTCACGCTTATTTCGAGATTGGTCGCCTGATCGTTGATGATGAGCAGCATGGACACGCCCGCGCAGAATATGGGGAAGAAACATTGAAGATGCTCTCTGAGCGGTTGACGGCAGAATTTGGCAGGGGGTTTTCCATGCGCAATCTCAGAAATATGAGAACGTTCTATCTCACATTTAGAAATCGGCAGACACTGTCTGCCAAATTGAGCTGGTCCCACTACACCCTATTGATGCGACTTGATGACGAACAGGCGCGGGACTTCTACATAAAAGAAGCAGAGGCGGAAAATTGGTCTGTGCGGGAACTTGATCGACAGATAGGGTCTCTTCTCTTCGAGCGTCTGGCGCTTAGCCGGAACAAGGTAGAGATCAAGGCTCTGGCAGAGCAGGGGCAGATCCTTGAGTCTCCACGCGATGCTATCAAGGATCCATACATTCTGGAGTTTTTGGGACTACCTGAGCAGGCGGCGTACAGCGAGAAAGATCTGGAGACTGCCCTTCTGAACAACCTGCAAAGCTTTTTACTGGAACTGGGCAAGGGATTTGCCTTTGTCGCCCGCCAGAAACGTCTCACACTTGATGCCGAGCATTTTTACATCGATCTTGCTTTTTACAACCGTCTGCTGCGATGTTTTGTGCTGATTGACCTGAAGATCGGCAAACTTACCCACCGGGATCTGGGGCAGATGCAGATGTATGTCAATTTCTACGATCGAGAGGTCAGGACCGATGACGAAAACCACACGATCGGTATTATTCTATGTCGCGATAAGAAAGAGACGATCGCCCGTTATACGCTGCCTGAGGATAACACGCAGATATTTGCTTCGAAGTATAAACTGTACCTGCCAACTGAAGATGAACTGATCAGGGAGGTCGATGAGGTGGCGAAGCTTCTGGAGGGGGTGTCATGAACTTCTATAGGCAGAAACCTGTACCGTTGGTGCGGGAATTTGATGTGCCTCATAAACTCCAACAGGTTGTTGGAGAAATTCATCCACATTACTGGCAAATACAAGACCGGTTTTTAGCGTCTCGTTGGGTTATGAAACTGATAGCGGGGAAAACATGAATAATCATTCACAACACCATATTTGGGAAAAACTGAAACTCTCGACGTTCGCCGATGAAGTCCGAGATTTATACGAGCCAATTAAAGAAGAAAGCCTTGATTACATAGGACTAGAACATATTGAACAGCAGACTCTTAGGCTCCTTGGAACAGGAAGATCATCTGAGACCCAGAGTACCAAAAAAGTGTTTAAAAAGGGTGATATTCTTTTTGGTAGTCTTAGACCTTATTTTAAAAAAGTCGTTCAACCAAAATTCTCTGGGGTTTGTTCTACTGATATTACAGTCATTAGAGCGAAATCGAAAGCTGATCAAGGATTTTTGCTTTATTTCATTGGCAGTGATGCATTTATTAATCATGCAACAAACATTTCGAATGGAACACGAATGCCGCGAGCTAGTTGGAAGGTACTTTCCCAGTCTGAATGGGAGATACCTCCTCCCCCCACCCAGCGCAAAATCGCCGCCATCCTCGGAGCCTACGACGACCTGATCGAGAACAACACGCGGCGCATCCGGATCCTCGAAGAGATGGCGCAGGCGCTCTATCGCGAGTGGTTCGTGAACTTCCGGTTTCCGGGGCATGAGAGTGTGTTGATGGTCGAGTCCGAGTTGGGGCTGGTGCCGGAGGGGTGGGAGGTGGAGAAACTCTCAGCATTAGTCGGGACTCAATACGGCTACACAGAATCTGCGAGTGAGCATGAGATTGGTCCCAAGTTTCTACGAGGGATGGACATCAATAAAACATCATATATTCAATGGGGTGATGTGCCCTATTGCCCAATCAATGCCTCGAATCATGTGAAATATCGTCTTAAAGTTGGAGATATTTTGATAATACGTATGGCAGATCCAGGTAAAGTGGGTATTGTTGAGAAGGAGATCAATGCAGTCTTTGCATCATATCTCATTAGACTTCAAATCAAATCGCCCAAAATATCACCGTATTATCTATTCTATTTCCTTTTATCAGACTATTATCAGGGTTATGTGACCGGAGCGAGTACGGGAACAACAAGGAAGAGTGCAAGCGCGGGTGTCATCACAGACATTGATATGATTATCCCCCCTAATGGCGTCAGCGAGCGATTTGAAGATCAAGTTTCAGTAATTAGGCAGATGCTAAACAACTTGCTAGATAAAAACGCTAACCTCCGCCGCACCCGCGATCTGCTGCTGCCTAAGCTGATTTCAGGAGAGTTGGATGTGAACGAATTACATATCGAGGTGAAGTCCTAAACATGCTGCAACTCACACCACGAGAAACCCAATCAGTGGCTGAAATGGCCGCTGCCCTATATGATTTTCTTCCTGGAACTTCACATCCAATGTCACGGATCAAGATCGATTTTGGCACGGTCGCACAGTCTGTTGGTCTGGGGGATTTCTGGTTGGGAGGAAGCAAACAACCAGCAATCGAGGCGTTGCTTGAAGCAACTCTACAAATGCGAAGGGGTAAATTCTGTTCTCTGTTGGTTAGTATAGTACAAGAAGGATTGAAATACCGAACCAGAAAGGGAAAACCAATAACACAAGAGGAAATGGGCAGACTCAACGGATTGATTGAAAAAATAGGGTTCAAGATTCCGGAACTTGTTGATCCTAATTTCATTGCATATTTGCCTCAGGAAAAACCTTCCACAACTGAAACAAAGACGGAGACAAAGACCCACGCTGTAATAGCACCTGAAAAGCTCTCTGAACTTAAAACTCGTTTCCTGCAAATTAGTCGACTGAAGCCACAAGAACGGGGATATGCGCTGGAAAAATTCCTTTACGACTTATTCGACATCTATAGCTTCAATCCAAGACCATCGTTTCGCATAGTAGGTGAGCAGATTGATGGTAGTATTGAATTTGAGCACGAGATATATTTGGTTGAAGCCAAATGGCAGACGCAACCAATCAACCAAGCCGATCTTATGGTTCTGGATGGGCGCGTTGCTGGTCATTCCGGAATTGGTCGGGGAATCTACATCACTGCTGAGGGGTTCTCTCCGAATGGTATAGCTGCGTATAATCGACTTCGACCATCATCGATAATCGGAATAGACGGGCGAGATCTATATTTCATACTCGAACATGGTTTGCCAATAGATGAAGTGCTTCGCCGTAAGATTCGCTGGCTTGTCGAAACTGGAGACTTCTTTTACCCAATCTCCGAATTTCTTTATGAGTTGGAAGGTATATTGAAATGATATCTAAATTCTGCCGCTGTGACCTGCTTATGCATAAGCTGATTTTAGGCAAAGGTGATGTTGCGACATTATATATAAACGCATGGAGAAAAGTGCACTATGAGTATAGTAATTGAAAAACTTCTCGCAAATTCCTTAGCTGCTGTTCTATCATCAATTGAAATCTACAACAAGCCGGATTTCAAGTATCGTGAAGAAATCTTTACGATTTTGAACATCAACGCATGGGAGTTATTATTAAAGGCGAAGATACTCAAAGACTCAAACGGCGAGATTGAAAGCTTGTATGTGGTGAAGGGTGGGGCACCAAAGCTGAATCGGAGTGGTAGCCCTATGACTATTGAGATTGTCGGTGCCATGAAGAGAGTTGAACTTGATCCTGCAATTATTGCGAATCTCAGCTATTTAATTGAGGTTCGTGATACCGCAGTTCATTTTTATAATGATGAAAACCTGTCATATGTGGTCTATACACTTGGGGTTGCATCGCTTAAGAACTATCAAAAGCTTATCAAAGAGTGGTTCGATAAGAGTTTACTCGATTACAACTTTTATATCCTCCCTCTCGCCTTTGCATATAATTTCAAAACGATTTCGGTTCTCGAATTAGAAAAAGAGCCTGAAGCTATTTCGAATTTAGTAAAATCGGTTTCTACAATGCAATCGTCATTACGTCAAGGTGGTGATTTCTATTTTGTTTGTGAAGTGGCAACAGAAATAAAATCGGTTAAAAAATTTATAGATGGAGGGGACCTAACGACAGTTATAGATGCTGACGCCACCAGACCTGATGCTGCAATTATTTTTGAAACTCAAAGTTTGATTGATAAATATCCACTTTCTTATACAGAATTGCTTGCTAAGATTCGAAATGCAATACCAGGAATAAAACCGAGCCAAGTTAATATATTCATAAAAAATCACGAAATAAAGACAAATCTCAAATATTCAACTTATAGTTTTAGAACTAGAACTCAGCAAGATAATTATGAAAAAAAAGGTATCTTGCCTAAGAGCATCACAAATATTTATAATGAGGATGCAGTTCGATACATTATTGAGAACATTGAACGTGAAACTTCCGAGTACTCCAAAAATGGTACAGAATGACGCAAAACAGCAAGTGAGAACATAGAAGTGTAATTACCGAATGAAAAAAAGGTCCATCATGATAAAAACTTTATCGGCGACGCCGGAAGGAAAATGATGAATAGTGACTACTCAGAAGACACTCTCGTCGAACAGCCAGCAATCGCGCTCTTTGCCGAACTCGGCTGGCAGACCGCTAATTGTTTCAGCGAAACGTTCGGCACAGGCGGTATGCTCGGACGCGAGACAGCAGGCGAGGTCGTGCTAACATCCCGCCTTCGTCCTGCGCTGGAGCGGCTGAATCAGGGTCTGCCTGCTTTTGCGTTTGATCTGGCTATCGAGGAGCTTACCCGCGACCGCAGCGCAATGAGTCCTGCACGGGCAAACAGCGAGGTCTACCGCCTGATCAAGGGCGGTGTAAAGGTGAGGATTCCTGATCCGAACGGCGAGGGGGAGACTGTCGAGACTGTCCGGGCGATCGACTGGAATGAGCCGGATAACAACAACTTCTTCCTTGCATCGCAGTTCTGGGTCACCGGGGAAATGCATAAACGCCGCGCCGATCTGGTCGGTTTCGTAAACGGCATCCCGTTTCTATTCATCGAGCTTAAGGCACCACATAAACGACTGGAGACTGCTTACGCTGACAATCTGACCGATTACAAGGACACGATCCCGCACATCCTCTGGTACAACCAGTTAGTCATCCTCTCAAACGGCAGTGAGAGCAAGGTCGGCAGTGCCACATCTGAGTGGGAGCATTTTGCTGACTGGAAGAAGATCAACGATGAAGGCGAGGAGGGGGTCATCTCACTGGATACGATGATCCGCGGCACATGCGAGCCCAAACGGCTGCTTGATCTTGTTGAGAACTATATGGTTTTCATGGAGGTGCCGGGCGGGCTTGTTAAGCTGGTTGCGAAGAATCACCAGTACTTTGGCGTGGAGCGCACGATTGCAGCACTCGCGGATATCAAGTCCCGAAACGGCAAACTCGGCATCTTCTGGCACACACCGGGTAGCGGCAAGAGCGTCTCGATGATCTTCTTCTCTCAGAAGATCCTGCGGAAGGTCTCTGGTAACTGGACTTTTGTCATCGTGACCGACCGGAAGGACCTGGATACACAGATCTACAAGAACTTCGCAAATACCGGTGTGGTAACCGAAGAGCAAGCTCATGCGACAAATTCCACTCATCTGCGGCAGTTGCTTGGCGAAGACCATCGTTACGTCTTCACGCTGATCCAGAAGTTCCGCGCCGGGAAAGGAGAAAGACACCCCGTTCTCTCGGAGCGGTCAGATATCATCGTCATCGCTGATGAGGCACACCGCAGCCAGTATGATACGCTCGCGCTCAATATGCGCACTGCACTACCAAATGCCTCATTCATCGCGTTTACCGGAACCCCGCTAATCATAGGGGAGGAAAAGACCCGTGAGATCTTTGGTGATTACATAAGCATCTTTGGCTTCAAGCAATCAGTGGAAGACTGTGCGACAGTTCCGCTCTACTATGAAAACCGGATTCCAGAGCTCCAACTGACCAACAAGGACCTCAATGAAGATATGGAGCGTCTGCTAGAAGATGCCGAACTGGATGATGAACAGGAGAAGCGACTGGAGCGAGAGTTTGCCCGCCAGTATCACTTGATCACGCGTGATGATCGGCTTGAGACTGTCGCAGAGGATATTGTGTCGCATTTCATGGGCAGGGGCTTTCGGGGCAAGGCGATGGTGGTCAGCATCGATAAGGCAACAGCGATACGGATGTACGACAAAGTCCGGAAGCACTGGGAACAGTATCTGGACCAGATGCGAGGTGAACTCGCTGCAACATCGCATGCGTTTAGCGCGGAGAGAGCAGCGATTGAGGCGAAAATCCATTACATGGAAGAGACTGACATGGCAGTGGTGATCTCCCAGGCACAGAATGAAGTAGAGGATATGCGAAAGAAGGGACTGGATATCACCCCCCACCGCAGGCGAATAGTGAATGAAGATATGGACTCTAAATTCAAGGACCCTAACAACCCATTCCGCATCGTCTTCGTCTGCGCCATGTGGATGGCTGGCTTTGATGCACCCAACTGCGCCACAATCTACCTCGACAAGCCGATGCGCAACCACACCCTGATGCAAGCCATCGCACGGGCTAATCGGGTCTTTCAGGACAAGGTCAACGGCTTGATCGTCGATTACGTCGGGATTTTCCGAGACATGCAGAAGGCGCTGGCGATATATGGTTCAGGTTCCGGACGAGATGGTGAGGATGGTGATACGCCTGTGAATGAAAAATCGGTGCTGGTAGGGAGACTAAGAGCAGCTATCGAGGAGGCGGCTGCATTCTGTGCCGAACGCGGAATCGAGCTGAACGCAATCCGGATGGCGGATGGATTCGAGAAGACAAAACTGTTGGAGGGTGCAGTGGATGCGATTCTGATCAACGATGAATCAAAGAAACGCTACCTTCTGCTGGCTGGTAATGTGAGCAAGCTTTACAGGGCGATTCTACCAGACCCGGCAGCAAACGAACTGGCTCCGAGATGCGTTCTCTTTGGCGTCATTGCCCAGAGGCTTCAGTCCCTCACACCTCGTGCCGACATCTCCGAAGTGATGGGGGCTGTCGAGAGTCTTCTTGATAAGTCAATTGCTTCCGAGGGGTATGAGATTCGTTATCGTGCAACACCGTATGGCTCGGATCATCTCGTAGATCTGAGCAAGATCGACTTTGATGCACTTCGGGCTAAGTTTGAACAGGGACACAAGCGAACCGAGGCGGAAAAACTGAGAGGAACCATCAACAGTAAACTTACGAAGATGATCCGCCTCAACCGCACGCGAATGGATTATCTGGAACGGTTCAAGGAGATGATCGAGGAGTATAATACTGGAAGCATGAATATTGACGAATTTTTCAGGCAGCTTGTTGACTTCGCACAGAGCCTTAACGAGGAGGAGACGCGGTGCATTGCTGAGCAACTGTCCGAAGAGGAACTTGCCATATTCGACCTGCTGACCAGACCGGAGATAGAGTTAAGCGAGCAAGAGAAGCAGCAGGTCAAGAAGGTGGATCGTGAGCTGCTCGAGACGCTAAAGCAGGAAAAATTCGTGCTTGACTGGCGAAAGCACCAGCAATCCCGTGCAGCGGTGAGGGTGACAATCGAGAAAATTCTGGACAGGTTGCCACAGTGCTACACACAGGAATTGTATGGGCAGAAGTGCGATCTTGTGTACCAACACATCTACGACTCGTATTTCGGATCGGAGCAGAGTGTTTATGCGCCTGCCGCTCTTGCAGCTTGAAGCGTCAGTGAACCGATCTGCACAGTCTCTGTTTGGATATTAGGTATCAGCAGGGTATATGTCCGGGTTTTGCGATAATCAACAACTACTCACAGTCCTGCCACCCCCTCGCAGTAAAAACAGATATACCATGACCGCATCCAGATTAACAAACCATGAAGATCACGATCGTCTCCCCTGAACTCTACACGTATGGCTCGATGGTGATCGGCGGAGTCCTTGTGGATGCAGGATTCGACGTAACGCTCACCAAAAATACGGACGTCAGTGCGGACACAGACATAATATTACTGAGCCTATACTCGACACTCCACCTCCTTGAGAGCAGGATCAGAAACTTCGCAAAACAGAACAGCAAACCGATCTATGTCGGAGGTCCTGTTAGCGCATATCCTGACATCATTCTCGGAGAACTGGACGTGGACGGCGTTATCGTCGGGGAAGGCGAGGAGTCAACGGTTGAACTGCTGAGCAACGGAGTTTCGGAAGACATCTCCGGAATCGCATTCAGAAACGATGGCGAGATCATCCGGACTGAGCCAGTGCCCGCGAAACTCGATAGACCGATGCCGCTGATACCTGACGACATCAGCGACCAGAGTATCCGGGGCGCGAATGTATATATCGAGACGCACAGGGGTTGCATCGGAGCATGTGGCTTCTGTCAGGTCCCGAAGTTTTTTGGAAGGAAGATCCGGAGCCGGGAGATTGCGGACATCATCGCGGAGATAAAGGAATTTAAGCAGCGCGGCGTTCAGAGGATCGCGATCAGTGGCGGAACGAGCTCGCTGTACCAGTACAACCAGCATGAAAAATCGGTCAATGTGGGTGCGTTCATCGAACTGCTGCAAGCGATCGCCGAGGTGATGGGGGGCAGAAACGTCTCGGTTCCCGACATCCGGGTTGATTATGTCAATGAGGAGATGCTCCATGCGATCCACGACTTCACGATGGGCTGGGTTTATTACGGGATCGAGTCAGGAAGCGACAGGATGCTTAAGGAGATGCGGAAAGGGGTTGATGCGGAAAAGAACGTTTATGCGATCGAACTTGCGCAGCAGTGCGGCGTGAAGGTTGCAGGGAGTTTTATCGTCGGCTATCCGGGCGAGACTGCCGAGGATTACCAGCTGACAAAGGACTTAATCGAGGATACGTTCCTGGACGACGTCTTCATAAGCATCGCAGAGCCGATACCGGAGACTAATCTTGCAGATCTCGTGCTAAAAACGGATGATTCTGAGAACCCGACGTTTATTGCGCATACCGGCGAGTACAAGTCACTGAAACTGACAGAGAGTGAGGCGCGGTGCTTCGATCTCACGCTGCACGCCCAGATGTGCAAGTCAATGCCAAGTCTCCTGACCGATCAACTGTATCAGGCGTGTCTCGATGATGCCAGACAGCAGGGAAGCGATGTGCGTGCGGTAACGAGGCTGCTGCAGAAGTATCGCGGGAAATAAGAGACTTGGTACGTAAAGTCTCAAAAACGGTGGCGGTAGCCACAGTTCTGAAAACCACTTTGTAACTACTCACCCCCCACCACAAAATTCATTATTAATGAAATTATATCTCATGTCACAATCGTTGTAAATAAAATATTTCGTTTGATGGATGGAGAACGCAATGCACACACCCACCCACGAAGATATTCATACCGCATACCAGCAAGGGGAAGAAGCAATCGTTCAACTAATCGTTCAACTAATTGGTCAGCTTATTCAGGAATTACAAACCCTGCAAGATCAGCTGAACAAGAACAGCAAAAACAGCAGCAAGCCCCCTTCCAGCGATAGACTCAAAAAGACACCCCGTACCAAAAGTCAGGAGATTGCCGGGCAACAAGAAGAACGGCGGGCAGGAGGGGATGTTGGTCGCACACTGGAACTCTGGAAGCAGAGGTCGAACTTGGAGAAACAGGTGCCGAGGAGTGTGTCGGCGATAGATTGGTTGAATTTTATTTTATCGGAGACCGGGGTTATGGATGGATATTTCCAAAGAGGGATCGTATCTCGATAGGCATCGGCGAATTTGCCGCACAGGTGCATAACCTGAAGGGATCGTTCAGCAGATTTGTCAGGGACGTCTCGGTACAGAAGAATATCGATATCGAAGGCAGGATAACCAGAATAAACAGCTATATACTTCCTGCTGGCGGCTTTGATCGGAAAATACATGGCGACCATGTACTACTGACAGGCGATGCTGCCGGTTTTGTCGATCCGTTTCTTGGCGAGGGGATCTATTATGCTCTGAAAAGTGGCGAGATAGCAGCCGATGTCGCGGCAGGTGCTGTCGAGAGCGGTGATTTCTCTGAAAGATTCTTGCAGGAATATGTGATGAGGTGTGAAAAGGAGTTTAATTACGATCTAAAATCTGCACTGAAGTTTGCAAACTTTGCTTATGGTCATCGGGACCTGTTTTTAAAGGCGTTATGGAAGGACAAAAAGTTGTTTATGGAATATCTGAGAACCGCCAGGGGTGATATGACCTACACCGATTTTAACAGGTGGTGCGCCCGCAGGTCTCCTGTGACGCTTGCAAAACTGATCATTTGATCTTGGTAGATCGGGTGGATAGAGTGGATGGGGTTTCAGTTGTGCGTTTTACTTAAGAGCGATCACGCTTCCGGCAATCCCAACATTTATAACCATAAAACCGCTATATGTATAGAGAAAAAGGAGCATATAAATGGTAACCAAACCCGCGAAAATGTACCGCCGATTTAAGCGTCCATACACCCGCCGCGAGTATATGGGCGGCGTCCCCGGTAGTCACATCGTAAGTTTTGACATGGGCAACCTCACAGAGGAGTTTCCAGTTTCCATATCTTTAGTCGCAAAGGAACAGTGTCAGGTGAGGCACAACGCGCTTGAAGCTGCACGGATCACCGCAAACCGGTATCTGCTCAGGGAAGCCGGACGTGCGAATTTCCACATGAAACTGCGCGTATACCCGCATCAGGTGCTTCGGGAGAACAAACAGGCGACCGGCGCAGGCGCTGACCGTGTGTCAAGCGGCATGCGACATGCGTTTGGGAAACTGGTCGGGACTGCCGCACGGGTACATGCAGGGCAGCGCGTCTTTACGGTATCGGTGCGACCACAGCAGTTCCAGTACGCAAAGGAGTCGATGAGGCGTGCCGGGTATAAACTGCCAACACCGATCAGCATCGTGATCGATAAGGGGCAGGAACTGGTTCAATGAACGATTATGCAGGAAACCTGGACCGGGCATTCGAACAGATGCCGGATTACCTGACGACTGATGTGCGTTTCTCAGTTCCGGAAGTAGACGTGATCATAGAAGGGAAAACCACCGTTTTAAGAAACTTTCTTGAGATCACCGATACCATCAATCGAGACCCGACCCACCTGCTGAAGTATCTCCTGAGGGAACTTGGAACTGCTGGCAAATTCGACGGGACTCGTGTGATCTTTCAGGGAAAGTTCACCACCGAGACCATCCAGTCCCAGATCCAGGCTTATGTCGATGAGTTTGTGATATGCTCTGAGTGCGGACGTCCTGACACCACACTGGTGCGCACCGACCGTGTGCTGATGTTGAAATGCGATGCATGTGGCGCACACCGACCGATTAGGAAACGCAAGGTTCGGGCTGTGCAGGCAAAGGAGCCGATAGAAGAAGGCGGGGAATATGATGTCAAGATCACCGGAGTAGGTCGAAAAGGCGACGGCTTTACCCAGATCGACAAATATACCATCTATGTCCCGAAGACGATCAAAGGTGAGATCGTAAACATAAAAATCAAGAGTATCTCCGGCACACTCGCATTCGCTGAACTGCTCGAACGGAAATCGTAGTGATCAAAATGGGGAAATAATGGGACTAAGCGAAGATGATCTCTTCTTTGAGAATAGGTGCAGGGTTATGTTCGTCGTTAATGTGCTTGCAGACAACGATGCGTATGCCAAATACATGAAACCCAAAGGATTAAGCGGCGTCCAGATACTTGACATCATCGATCTCTTCAAGAACGTCTTTGGGGAGATCGAGGATCGGGAGGTTGCGCAGACCGCCGACCAACTGATACACGAGGGGTTACTCGTCTCAAAAGGCGGCGGAACCGTGGTGAACCCGAATCCCCCAATCTCTGTGGATTCGGAAGGCATTAAGATTGAGATTGAGACGGTTGGATATGTGGATGAAGAGGTAAATCTACCGGCAACGCCGTGATATCAGATATATAGCATATATCATACCATCACACCACAGCAGATTTCAGTTCCCGTGTAAGTTCTTCGATGCGTTCGGGTACGTTTGCGCGGTCTGCGATGATGTTCACGAACGCAGAACCGACTATCACGCCGTCTGCGCCCGCTTTTATGATGGCGGATGCCTGATCCGGTGTCGATATACCGAATCCGACTGCAAGCGGCGTCGTTGTCCGGGTTGTGCCGCGCACGAGATCGATTAAGGAGAGTGTCGATGTTGCGACATCATCCCTTGCACCGGTGACGCCGATTCTCGCAACGAGATAGATGAAACCGGAACCCTGGTCCGCGATTTTCTGCATCCGTTCCGGGTACGTGGTCGGCGCGATCAGGAATATGAGATCAACCCCGTGTGCCCCACACTGCGCGGCGAGATCCTCCGACTCCTCGACCGGAAGATCGGGAACGATGATGCCGGATATCCCGCTCTTTACACAGTCGCGTACGAATCGTTCGAGCCCGCGCTTGAATATGATGTTGTAGTAGGTCATCACCACAAGCGGAACAGGAACGTCAAGCGATTTGGCGAGATCGAAGAATATGTCAGGGTTCATGCCAGCATCAAGCGCCCGTTCGATCGATGCCTGAATCGTTGG
>JAUWCK010000226.1 GCA_030609345.1 Methanosarcinales archaeon
ACACCACTCCCGTCATTTTTGCCGCATATCCGGCACCGATTAGCAGAAGGAAGCCGCCCGCCCCGATCTTTATATAGTCGTTGAATTGGGCGTGGTATGAGTCCGCTGCCTCTGCTTTCATAATGTTCAGGATCGCCTCGAAGTTCTGTGGCGTGAAGCGGGAGGGGTTGAGGCGGATTCCCTGAAGGTATGAGAAGTACCCGGTTTTTATAGGGAGGGTGGCGGATTCATCCTGGAGGTTCATTATGAGACCGACCAGCCGATCAAGGGAGAGTTTCGGGTCTTTCTTATCGATGTACGCCGTACAGTCGTGTTCGAGGGTGTCTCGGCTCGTTCCACAGAGGGATATTATGTCTTCATCAGATAGTGTCGATAAGTCGTCATAGCCATCGTTTGCGCGGACATACTCAATTATTGCGATATTCGCCTTAACGTGATTTGGCGGGAGATCTGTGACATACGCGGGAGATCTGTGATAGACTCGGAGTCCGCCTTTCGCTACCAACGCGGGATCGCTGCCAAGTATGCGGGGATCTATACCTATGCCATAGTCCTTAATTTTGGTCATTATGCTGCCAGACTTCACGGGTCTCTCGACATTCCACGAGATGTGATTTCCATCGATTAGTTCGGCGAGCGGGAGTTCCTTGCGTCTGCATTCCATGAGTGCCGCCGCTTCCGGTGCATATCGCTTGATTCGCAGATAGTATAATGCGAAGATGAGCCAGCCGGATACGCCGAGAACGCCGAGCAGGAGAATGTAATGCAGTTGTAGGGGGATTGTTGTCATGTTCAGAGACCTCCAATTAGTTCTTTTGTTTTATTGCGGCGATTTCGATATACCTCAATGCATCCAGCCATTATCCAGATCGCTATGCAACCAGCGTAGACTCCTTCAAGTATTGGGTCAGATTTTGCCAATGGATGTATGACTACCAGAACAGGGATAGACCATACGAGCAACAGAAGCAGTGGCAATCGCTTGATGTAGGCGAGTTGGTTATATCGGATATACGACAGTAGCCAAAAAACTGGTAGGGCAGGTACAACATGTAGCCGTATATCGAGAAGGAGATTATAATCATGTCCAGCGAATTGTGTGATTGCTACGTACTGTAAAAGTGTCGCCGCCATCCATCCTGCCGCTGCGCAAACCATCGCAAGCCACAGGGGCATCCATGATTTTGCAGGCATCCTACAGCCCTCCTTCGTCCGCTTCCGGCTCTCGTGGTATCGGGGTGGACTCGATGCGCTGTACTTGCTCCACGCGTGTCGTGGGGTTGTATTGCAATGTCCGCTCGTCTTGGGACTTGCCGCCGACCGTTCGAGACACCCGCGCAAGTACGAGAGATTGAAGGTTGCTGAGGAACAATGGTAGTTCGTTCGATTCTGCATCTTTTGGAGATTTTAGCAGATCGAGTTGGATCGCAGAGACTCGATACGCAGACATAATATTGGTTACGCTCGTATTGTGAGCGAAGATCGCATCTCTCGAAAGATTTGTTATCGCGAGGTTCTTCAGTCCGTTTTTCAGCTTATAGGTTAGCGGAAGTGAGTCGATCATGGCGAGGACGGATTTCCCCGTATCGGAGTAAGCGATTCGTGCGAGTGCCCGCATCTGATCATCTGATAGGGGGATTGCGTCAGCGTCGAATATCTCTCCGCTATCATAAGGTTCGTCATACATCCGCTGCGCCCTCCGACAAGCGTTCTATGCGCTGCCTTGTTGCTTTCCGTACAAAATCGGGGAGAGGTTCTTTGAGGGTGTTTTTCTTGATGAGGTCACGACACCTCGATTCGAGTTCAAAGGGCAGGGCGACGCAGGTCATAGTTGTAATAATAGTTGTAATTGCTTATAAACGTTTCGTGAAAAAAAGAGGGGTGGGGCACAAAAGCCCCGCATCTCCGATCAGGGTCTAAAATCCTGCTCGGAGCATATAGATTACGATTGCGACTGCCGCGATTACGAACGCGATGGTGATCATGCCGCCAACATCGTTCCAGAGGCTTGCGCCGGTTGGAAGTGATGGGTTCTCAGTTGTATTCCAAGCACTACCCGCGGGTACTGTTGCCGTCTGGTCTATCTTGGAGCCGATCATCGGGATGATGGCGAAGTACACGACCGCGACGACCACTGCGCCGATCAGACCGAGAATTGCAGCGAGTCCAGTGCCTTCTGCACGGTCGTTTGATAGGAATGTGTGTTTCATGTTCATGTGTTTAGAGTCACCTCCTTATGATGTGTCTGTTTACATGGGGCACTATATAAACATTTCTACTGAAAAGAAATATATGCATTGCGGTCAACGCGATGCACAATGGCTCAAGAATATAGTGAATATGTTGAGGCGGTCGTTGCGAACGCGTCAGAGATGATCACGGCGATTGAGATGACGAAGGAGGAACTGATTAGGACGCTTGGAGATGAGAAACATGGCAGCGTCTTGCGGTTCGCTGATGAGATGACGGATAGTATAATTGCAGAGGCGTACCGGGGGGCGATGGTTCCGTTTATGTCACCCGCCACAGAAGAGCGAGAGGAAGAGGAGGGGGAGGCGGGTTCTGATGGCGAGAGAGAAGTGAGAGGAGAGCGGCGGTGAGTGGGTCGCTCACCCGCTCTCGAGTCTCGGCGCAATCGCCAGCACCACGCCGCACCCGTTCACCTGCGTTTCGATGTAGAGGGGGGTGTCATCGCCGAACGCAAACTTTACGCCGCCATCAATGCAGGCAGGCGCAAGGGCGGTCGTGAGCAGATCGAGGGAGATGAGGGTGCGGAGATCGTTCGTGCCTGCAAGGGTGGCGGGGTTGTCCAGCACGCAGCCAG
>JAUWCK010000091.1 GCA_030609345.1 Methanosarcinales archaeon
TTTCCATACTGATACTCCTTTCGGGATTCGTTGTGCACGTCCCTGCCGCCACCAGCGGAAGTCGCGCGATTGCGTTGGTTTCCGTCAGACCTCCATCGCCTTGTGTTCGTTGTTCGATGCGCTGTTGCCACCTTATGGCTAAAATACCAAATTATGGCTACTATACTAATGTATATCAAATATACGGCTTCTGTTACTTCTTACTTGCTACCTCCTTTCTTTTTTTTACTCCTTTCCGGTTGAGTATCTTATGATCGTGATCGATATCACCTCATGCGCCCATCCATCTGCCGATTGCAGTCATATTCTTGCACGCCACATATATATAAGATTTGTGGTCACCGTGCTGGTCAGGGCATGGATGTAACATCGTTCCCTGTGCCACAGGAAGGGTGACATATCGAATAGCGTTTGGCATTTAAATCTTTTGTGGTCAACAGTACGAGACTTTTTATTATTTTCTGGAATGTGTTCGGAAAACCACAGAGAGCACAGAGGACACAGAGAAAAATAACAACTCTCCGTGCTCTGTCGAGTAGAGCCCATAGCGCACCTCTTGTTGGGGTAATAGCCCCGAGGTTACTATGAGCCCCCTCACAGAACCGGACTTGAAGATTTCCCTCATCCGGCTTCTGAAGCACATCCTCTACGGGTTCAGGTTCTACGGGTTCAGGTTGCAATCGCGAGTGATATATCTTCAGGCTTTTGGGAGTGGATTAAATAGGATGAAACGGAGAAACTGAGCCCAGTTGTAGCTTTTCCTCTGGCAACGTCAGTTTACCCATTTGAAGGCGATCCTCACGACCTGATGGTAAAAGTTCTTAAGCATTCGGAAGTTGCCGCTCACTTTCGTAGTAGCGGTAACGCCCTGCCCTGCTGGCGGTGGCGTCGATGGATCGCTCCGGGCGATCCATTAATGTCCAAGCAACTTTAGCCTCAGCACCTTCCACCATTCGTTCAGCTTGACATGATTTCGAATACGCTTCAGCCATATATTCATATCCGTCATCTTCTGTCTGAACTTATTCTGGTGACGTTTTCCGCCCAAGCTTGAATTTGCCCCATCTGGACAATCTTGTCCTCGACAGCGGGAATGCGCCAGCATCGCCGAAGGCACCATGCTACGGTCTTATACCCCGCTCTGACTCACACCACCTCGCAATCCCAGAACTCTCTGCTATATTTCAAGACCGGAGGATTGGACTAACGGTGGTGTGAATGCTGCCTTCCGTCACACAGACAACGTCGGCTTCCAGAATCATCAGAATTTCGGGGCTTATAACCAACACCTTTCGTTGTGGTCTGGTATCCCATCCCCCAGCTTCACATCAGCCTGTTACCAGGCTGGGTGCGGGGTACAGTTCTGAGGTGGTGGCTAACCTTTCCTCGAGGCTCGGATTTTCACCAGCTGGCGAGTATGAATTTATCTCGGCACGCCTGTGAAATCTGCGTTAATGGCTGCGCCGCTGCTGTCGCAGTCAGTGGCTAAAAACTTGTGTCAGCTACTGATTAACACGGATGAACACAGATTGCATGTTTTTGTACCGTTAGACCTTTTTTAAAACTCCGCATGATAGTGAGCAAGTACATATAATCTCCCTCATGGTGGATATAATGGCCCGGACTCTTTTATTTCCATTAACTATCTCAGATTGGTACATTACCTTAAAATCGGGGACTGAAGCATGGAATTTAACCGCGGAGAACGAGAGAGGGCGCGGAGGAGAAAACGCTGCGCTCACTTACGTAGCACCATGATATACCGCGTCAAACTCCGGTGAACACGATTTTTATAGAGTCCGGTCACGACAAAGCCGATCTCATCCACCCATGGCAGTTCAAAGTCAGAGACCACAACTGCACGCCCACCCCTTTTCATCACGCGATATATCTCCAGAAGAGCATTTTTGTATAGAGATTCGACGGATTCTGCCCTAACGACGGCAGATCTCCCATAAGGCGGGTCAGTGACCACTGCATCAATCGACCCATCCTTAAGCGGCAGATTGCAGGCATCCCCGGAAGCCAACTGGTACTCAAATCCGTGAGATCTGAGATTCAAGTCCGCTCCGCGTACCATTGATTCCTGCACATCGATCCCGAGCACCCGGGCGCGGATCATGCCTGCTTCGAGCAGGATGCCGCCGGTTCCGCAGAACGGATCAAGGACAAGGTCACCAGTGCGGATTTCGCAGAGATTTACGAGTGCGCGAGCTATATCCGGAGAAATCGCTCCCGGATAAAAGAACGGCTTCTTATGCGGCTTTCGATCCCAAAACTTCCCCCGGTCTATCGATGCGAGGACTTCCCCGAAGACGCATGAATCTTTTGTGACGATTGCACGGAACCGGTGATCCGGATTGGCTAAATCTACCTTTGCCCCACTATTCCTTTCAAAAATAACCTTGCCTATGAGCCGTTCCACGCGGGTGGATGGTATAAAGGAGCCTTTTACCTGCTTTACCCTGACGCTGAATGTTTCTCCTCCGGGCACGGTTATCTCTGCGTCCCGAACCGATTCAAGGATGCTTGACTCTATCGGATCGCATTTTAGGATGACTGAGACGATACGATGCGTCATCGCAAGTCTTGCGGACAATATTTTTGATATCTCGCAGGGATCGCCCCTGATATACAAGAGCAGGCACTGTTCCGGGCTCTTTACGAGGTTATACTCGATATCGAGCGCACGCATACATGCGAGCACCTCGCTTTCTGGTATGGTATCATGCTCACCAGAGAGTTCGAACGCCAGTAACGCCTCTGGCGTCGACGCTTGCGTTATCGTCTTCATGTCTTCATAGCTTCGGTCTTGCCGCCCGCCCGCGGCGGAGCATGTCGCTTGTGCTCGCTTGTGCGGATCAGGTCGGTTATGCGAGAGACGCTGTCCTCGGGTACCCCGCGTGCCGCGACCTCTTCCGCACTCAGTTTCTCATCAACAAGCATCCTTAAAATCCGGTCGATCTCCTGATACCGCATCCCGAGTTCCCCCTCATCGGTCTGCCCTGCCCAGAGTCTTGCAGACGGCGGTTTTTTGATGATCCGTTCCGGAACACAGAGGTACCTGGCAAGTTCGAACACCTCGGTCTTGTATAGATCGCCGAGCGGCTCTATGTCCACGCCTGAATCGCCGTATTTCGTGGCGTATCCGAGAAGCAGCTCTGTCCGGTTTCCGGTCCCGATTACAAGCCGATTCAGGAGATTTGCATAATAATAGAGCACGCACATCCGGGTTCGTGCGATCAGGTTCCCGTTCGAAACGGCTGCACCCAGATCGTAGTCGGGAATAAAAACCGAAAATGACTGCAAAATATCGCTGATCTCGATCACCCTGTACTCGATCCCAAGCCGATCCGCAATATCGATGGCATCGTCCTCATCTTGTTCTGGTGTGAGATTCCGCACAGGCAGCAGGATGCCGAGCACGTTCTCATGCCCGATCGCGTGAGCGGTTAGATATGCTGCAACCGTTGAATCGATGCCGCCGCTAAGCCCGATGACTGCACCGCTTGCACCGGATTCTTTCAGCTGGACGCGGATGAATGAGGTGATTGCATTCTTGATGTGGTCTGGGTTCATGAGTGTGTGGTGATGTGTGGATTTGCAGTGCCACGATGCTGGACTGAAGATGATTGACCATCGCTCTTAAAGTTTTTTTAGGGTGCCAAGGGTCGCCTTATTGGACGGATGCGTAAATCTCGCCTGAGATCTCTTTGATGCTGCCGCTCCCATCGATCGTCGTAAGTATCCCCAGATTCTCATAATAATCGATAAGCGGCTTGGTCTCTCTTTTATACACCAGGAGGCGGTTCCGAACAGATTCCTCGGTATCGTCGTCCCGCTGGTACAGTGCCCCGCCGCACAGGTCGCATACCCCTTCCTTCTTTGGCGGATTAAACGTCAACTGGTATGTAGCCCCGCATTCGCATACACGGCGTGCTGATAGGCGGGTGATCAACCGGTCATCAGGCACATCGATGTTGATCACGAGATCGATCTGCAGGTCTTGTCCTGAAAGGATGCGGTTGAGCGCATCTGCCTGCGGGATCGTCCTCGGGTAGCCATCGAGGATGCAGCCTGATGCGCAGTCTGGCTTTGCGAGCCGATCCTCAACAATCGCGATCAGTATAGAGTCAGGGACGAGTTCGCCCCTGTTCATGTATTCGGAAGCACGGTCTCCGAGTTCCGTACCTTTTGCTGCCCGCAGGATATCGCCCGTGGAGATGTGAGGGACATTGATCCGCTCTGCAAGCAACTTCGCCTGCGTGCCCTTTCCAGACCCGGGCGGTCCAAGGAGTATGATGTTTGTCATGCGCCGCCAAAGAACTGCCGCATCATCGGATGCATCTCCATCATCTGCTCGGATGCGAGATCCTCGTACAATCGGTAGACGATGCTCACTGTGAGCAGAAGTCCTGTACCGCCTGCGCCGCCGACCGTTCCCAGCATCGATGCTACGAGCGTGAGCGCGCCGATCAATGCGCCGCCGATGATCGTTACCTTTGGCACGTACCGTTCCATGACCCGCTCGATGCTCTGCGGGCTCCGTCTGAACCCGGGAATCTGCATTCCGGACTGGAACACGTTCTGCGCCACGTTCTTTGCGCCCATGCCTGTAGTCTCGATCCAGAAGAGCGCAAAGATGATGCCGCCGACGATCAGCATCGTGGCATCACAGAATACATGAAGTATGATCTGCCACATTTCCGGTGACGACATTGCAAGTTCCGGTGCCGAATACTTCGCCGCGACGAGCGATGGGATCCAGTCATGTGGGCTATTGATCGGTGCAAGGTAATACATGATCCCGCCAAGCGGTGTGCTTCCGCTGAAGTTCCCGAGTATCGTGATACCTTTGTTGGATAGCATCATACCGATCATCTGGACGTTTGCCTGAAGCGCCCGCACAAGGATCATCGGAAGCACGCTTGCATATATAAGTTTTATCGGAAATCTCCCTCTTGCACCACGAACCGCGCTATGCGCAAGCGGAATCTCTATCCGGGTACTCTCCACGAAGACGACGAAAAGGAAGATGGTGATGGTTGTGACCAGCGCAAGGATCCCTGTGTCGATCAGGATACTGATAAGGTCTGTCGGCAGTCCGGTCTGCGCAAGATACACCCACCGTGGAAGCAGCCCGATCGGAACGTTTCCACCCATTTCTGGTATCCAGCTGAACAGTCCGGTTATGATCTGCTGGGAGACTCCGGCAACGATGAAGAGCCCCACACCTGATCCGATGCCCCACTTGGAGACGATCTCGTCCATAAACAAGATCAGGACACCGCCGGCGCATATCTGGATTAAGAGAAGGAGTACGATTGTAGACGGGTCAACGCCAAGTTCAGCCGCAACGATGGTCGATGGTTTGATGTACCCGCCAAGCACCTGCGGAAGTGCCGTGAATAGGATCATCGCGAAGACGAGCAGC
>JAUWCK010000253.1 GCA_030609345.1 Methanosarcinales archaeon
GACAAATTGTGGGAACGGGGGCATTTCAAGGATCTGGAGCACCTTCGAAGGGAGGCGGAAATCTTTCTGGATCGACACAACAACAGCCAGGATTGGAAATATAGGAAGATTAACCGGGAAGCTATAATAGATCGCCAAGAGCGATCCATCGATGCCACTGCCCGCAGGGCAGGGCATTACCACAGCGCAGAATTCCGGGGGATTTTGAGATCGATACGAATAACCTTCCGCTCATAGTGGGCAAAGTGCACTTCATACGGCTGGTGTTGGAGAACGTAACAATTAGTGTGTTGAATGAAGATTTCAGCGTCGATAAATCATTGGCGCATGAATATGTGTGGGCTACCATCGACACAAAAGACGAACAATTGAGGGTCTACTATCGGGAGAAGAATGCAGAAGCGGCGAGGCTTGTCAAGGTTCATGTGTACAGGATTGATGAGGGTGTGAAGAAGTTCGAGGTGAGGTTCTAAAATAAGAGATGTAAACGATGTGTTGAGCCTAACTTACACTTGGAGTGTAAACGATGTGTTGAGCTTTTTGATGTAAGCGATGTTATGAGCCTTACCACATACCCATTGCACATCTCTTCACCACACTTCAATATAAATTCTCTGCCCCCCAGTCACCCGCCGACGATCACCGTCCCCCGAAAAACCCCTCGAATCGCATCGATCACGCGCCTTGGGTATCTCCCGTTTACGACCCGGCAGTCAAGTGACCTCGAAATCAGCAGTCGCGGCAGCACCGGATCGACACATGTCTCGCCCATCCCGAGTAACTCCCGAGCAGTAATCTCAGAAACGAGCGCACCATCCTGGAGTATCCCGTCCACATCTGTCGCTTTTATGAACACGGCACCCAATCGTGACGCAACCCAGCCAGCGATCGTATCTGATGTGGCGTTCCACGTGTGTTCGATACCGCTACCTTCCCCGCTACCTTCCCTGCTACCCTCTCCGCTATCAGATCTCTTCAATAGATCATAAACGAGAAGAACCGATACACCTGCCCGGATCGATTCCTCCCCGATATCTGTGACCAGTGAAGCTTTCGTCCCGTCTGCAAGATAGTGCCCGTACTGATCCATCGCAAGAACCGCCATCCAGTGTGCGGCTTCGTCCGAGATGCCGTACGTGTCGCTTGCGGTTCGCACGGCATCTGCAAACACGCCGCCGCCCGGAACGATGAGGATGCGCTCTTTTTCCGATGCATATCTGTGAAGCGCACGCACCAGTTCCCGTGCACTTTGTATCAGACTCCCGCCAATCTTTATCACGATCAAGCTATTCACCTATGCCTCATGATGATCGCATCCTCGCCGTCGCGGTAGTATCCATACTCCATTCCTGTGACCACGAATCCAAGCCGCTGATAGAACCGCACTGCACTGAGATTGTGGCTCCTGACCTCAAGCATGATGTCCCTGATCTTCTTCTGGTGAAATGCAGCAATAACGCATTTCATCAACTGCGTGCCGACACCGAGCCCCTGATACGCTTCTCGCACCGCTATCGAAAAGACCCTGCAATACACACCATGCTCGCCGACCGATGTTATCCCTGCCACAAATCCGACCACTGCGCTTTGGTCTTCTGCGACAAAGAACGTATCCTCATTTAACTCGTAGAGACTCATGTACAGATATGGATCATGTTCGCTGAACTGTTCATGTTCGATCTCGATCACACCAGCGAAATCGCGCGGCTTAAATCTGCGTATGAGGATCATTTTTTGCGCCGAACCACCCTTGACTGAAGATGGCGTCCCGGGAAGATCTCATGCACCATCCCTGCACCGTGCCGCTCTTTGATCATCGCGCGCAATTCAACCTCGTAATCGGATTTCTCGATCTTCTCGCTCTCGTCCTCTACGATCTCGAGATGATCGCCCACCAGCGCATCCACCGCGCGCCTCCCGTATCCGAGCAGCGGTCTTACGTACCTGCAGCCACACCGATCCTCAATGCGCCGGGCATCCGGCAGGTCGAGCATCGGAACGCGGTCATCTCTCCGCGTCCCGTCAGCGATGGTTCCATGTCCCGCCGCCGCACACGAAAGCGCGCAACCGTGGATGTGGTTGATCGCACGGTTCGGATACCCGTCACTGACAGCGATCTCATACGCAGACTCTATGATCGTGCCATCGATCTTCAGCACTTCGTGCGGAAACCCGAGTTCTGATGCGACCTTTGCCGCGGGTTTCCATGTCTCCACAAATCCGAAGTTGCAGGTCGCAAGCGTCACATCAAAAAAAGGCTCAAGCAGTATCGCTGACAACGAACTATCCTTCCCGCCACTGAACAGGACGAAGATATCCATTCATATATGCTTAATTGTCATTTCCCGCTTTTTCGGCTGTATCTGCTGGAGCAGCACCTTCAATTTCGCGTCATCGATCAT
>JAUWCK010000125.1 GCA_030609345.1 Methanosarcinales archaeon
CACAAAGAGCAGATTCTGGTCGGCGCATCTCTGGTACAACTTCAGGATCGCGTCATCGGTGCCATTGACCACCCCGAGATATCTGGACGCGCCGAGATGGTGTCCTGCCGAATCGACAGCAGCGAGATTGATGATCAGGAGAAACGGGACGTCGCTCTCGCACAGGTTTCCTATGACCGCATCCGATGCATCGACCGCCCACCGGTTGTACGCGACATACCGGGGGACTCCCTCTTTATCGCCGAGATACTCTGTGATATTGCTACATTCCTCCATCAGTGCGCCAACGTTTCGCGAAAGGTCTTCGTGACCGTGTGGACTTGCATTGATGGCGATTACAGGGGTTTTGATCGAGTTTTTCCGGATGTGCAGGATTATATCGAGTTCATCGCACATCTCCTTAAAATCCCCGTTCTCCATCACGCCTGCACAGAAATACCCGTTCTCGTGCGCGATATCAAAGATCGTTGTCCCACCTGAAACCATCTGCGGGGTTGCATCCGATCGCCCGGTCACGATGACCGAATGTCCCGGAAGCGTGCTTGTCACCGGAGCACGCACATCGATTACACGCATGCCGCTCTCTGCGATCGCGAGGATATTTGCGCAGTCTGCCTTTCCGAGTGTTGAATTATCAAGCGCACGGGGAGTAAGTTCGGGATAGCAGTATGCTGAGCCGAGACCATCGATTACGAGCAGCACACAACCGTCGTAATCTGCGTGATGCACCGTAATCTCGGTGGTGGCGCACGCCTGACCTGACAGGAGCAGTACGAGCAGTAGGAGGGCTATTGTCTGCGGTTTCGGGGAGTCGGCGATAGTTTGCGGCATCTGTGATATATATGTGGTCATGGTTTCATGTAAAAGGGGGTGTCGATACCCGGGTGACGTTGCAACTGTATCCGGTTAAGTTTTTATAGGAGGGGGTCGGTTTGATGAATAGCACATTGGATGTGATTCTTGTGAACAGATGTAACCAGAGCGATGGATTCCGGACTGTTTTGCCAGCGAAGATGTGTGCGCATGTACTTGTGATCCTGATGCTTGCAGCCGCCGCGGTGCTTGTGGTGGGCGATGCGGGGGCAGCATGACCCGACTGCTGCTGGTGGCTGCGGCGCTCGTGGTGGTGCTTGCGGCGGCGGGTGTGGGCGCGGGTGCTGAGTGGGATGTGTATCCGGGCGCGGGTACGCCGATTCAGACGGCGATTGACGGCGCAGGGGAAGGGGATACGATTTATGTGCATGCCGGGACGTATGTCGAGAATGTGAATGTCTACAAGCAACTCACGCTGGAAGGCGATGGCGCAGATGTGGTGACGGTGCGGGCGGAATCACGGAATGACCACGTCTTTGAGGTGACCGCAGACTACGTGAATATCTCCGGGTTCAATGCGACCGGGGCAACCGGGCACGAGAATGCAGGGATCTATCTCAACGGTAGGCAGCACTGCAACATCTCGGATAACATCGCAGACTCGAACCTTGTCGGCATCGACCTGTCTTCTTCGAGCAACAACACACTCACGAACAACACCGCAGACTCGAACGACTGTGGCATCTACATAGTCAGCATCCACCTGCGGTCTTCGAGCAACTACAATACACTCACGAACAACACCGCATCGAACAACTGGCACGGCGGCATCGCCCTGTCTTCTTCGAGCGCCAACGTGCTCACGAACAATACGTTCACTAAAAATGGACTATATGTTGATAGTTCCTACGGTAGTACCGTCGAGAACAATACAGTGAATGATAAACCTCTCGCGTATTATGAAGATATATCCGACATCAAAATTCTGGATGCTGGGCAGGTCATTCTTGTGAATTGTTCTAATATCACAGTAGCAGACCTGAATCTCTCTTATGCAAGCGTCGGCGTAGAACTCTGGGAAACTGACGACTGTGTGATACTGAATAATAGCGTATCGAACAACCACTACGGCATCCGCGTGTCTTCTTCGAGCAACAACAACCTCGTTTACCACAACAACCTCATCAATAATGAACGAAACGCCTACGACACCGGCACCAACCAGTGGGACTCCGGCTCCGAAGGCAACTACTACTCAGACTACAACGGCACCGACCCAGATGGAGACGGCATCGGCAACGACCGCTTCCCGCTCATGCAGCCATGGAGCACCACATCGCAGAAAGGCGACCTAAACCGCGACAACCAGATCACCACCGCAGACGCCGTGATCACACTCCAGATCGCAGCTGGCGGTTCCGCCTCGTGCGACCCCGCAACACTCGCCGCCGCTGATGTGAGCGGTGACGGACGCGTCACATCGCTCGACGCGCTCATGATTATGCAGGCGGCGGCAGGAAGGATAGCGCTATGACAAACTCACAACCCATAAGTAACTGGTCGCAACTCTTCGTCGTGCTCGCCAAAGTGGGCGATACGGTTTGATTTACGGAGTCCGGACTCATGAGCATCGATCACACACGTCTCACAAAACTCTTTTTAGAAGATAATTTCATCATTTCTAATCATGCGAGGGTCAGAATGTTTCAAAGGAATGTATCCACCGAAGATATCAGGCAGGTTGTACTTTATGGCGAGATCATCGAAGAGTACACCGATGATGAGCCATGTCCATCTGCTTTGTTTCTGGGGTATGTAGGCGGGACTCCATATCATGTTGTGCTGGCACAGTGCAAAGATCATGTAAGAGTTGTCACGGTTTATTGTCCCGAAAAAGATAAGTGGATCGATTACCGAATAAGGAGTGATTGAAATGGAACCCGATAGATGCAGTTTTTGCAAAGGCAGACTGATAAAAGGCGAAACCGAATTCATTGTGAGAGTTGGATCGGAGTTACTTGTCATACGCGACATCCCCGCATACGTCTGTGAGGAGTGCGGTGAGGCGTACTACACCCCTGATATCTCGAGGAGGATTGACAGGATAATGGAGCGATTTCATGAATCCAAACTCCTAGTACACCCGATTGCAGCAGGGGAACTGGGTATGCGGGAAGATGTAGGGATACCTGCATGACTCGCTTGCTGCCCGTATGATCCCGGAGGCGTTAGCATCGACCGCTTCCCGCTGCCTTCGGGCGCATGCTTACGCAGTCATGCAGCCGTGGAGCTCGCCGCAGAAAGGTGACCTCAACCGCGACAACCAGATGATCACCCCCGCAGACGCCGCGATCGCGCTTGCGTTCGCAGCCGGCAGCGGTTCCGCCTCGTGCGACCCCGCGATGGTCGCCGCCGCGGACGTCAGCGGCGACAACCGCGTCACCTCGCTCGACGCTCTCATGATCCTGCAGGCGGCGGCTGAGAATATGGAATTGTAAGGAGATGGTAGAATGAACAGAACCACACTACTCGGAATCGGCATCCTGCTCGTCGCATCGATCCCGGGCTGCCATGCAACGACCATTGCATACGACCGCATCACGTTCACAGACACGCCATCCGTAGTCGAGATCGAGCCCGGATCCGAAGCGTCTTTTGATGTGACGCTCAGGAACTCCGGATCCCAGTACGCCGACGTGGATATAAACACCAGATCGATCCCGGACGGCATATCGATCGTTGACAACGATGGGGCGAAGTTGGTTGACATGGGAAAGTCTGTGACCTACCGGATCACGATCCGTGCGAGCGAGGACATCGCACCGGGCACATATCAGTTCGAGATCGCGGATAGATCAGACATCGATAGGAACACATGGGAGACGATCGATGTGCATGTAGGGGGCGAGCGTGCGGTAGCAGAGCCGGCAGACGTTCCAGTTCGGGGCGAAGAGAATGCAGAGACCGGGAATTCTCCAGGTCTTGGAGTCATCGCCGTAGCATCTGTTCTGCTGCTTGCGTACCGTCTTGGCAGTGGCAGGTCGTAGACTGGAGATGTAGAAAAGTATTAATAATACAGGAGGTTATGAACGTTTATGGATGAGAAGGTCATCAGATCGGCTGTTCCGATAATTCCTGCGGTTTTACTCATCGGATGCATTCTGGCTGCCTTTGCAACCAATGGATGGGATGTGCAGGCAACGCTCTTTGCAGAAGACCCTGCAAAGACTGTAAAATCGCTCACGGATTTCGGTTCCGGAGCCCCAGGAGGGGGAGAGGGGTCGGAATTTTTCAAGTTTAATGACGTTGACATCTCCGGGGACCGCGTCACAGTCAAACTTGAGGTACAATCGCCACTGAACATACCGATAACGGTGAAAGAACTCTCAGCAGAGATCCCGGTCAGAGGTGGCATCGGCACGGTATCGCTGCCAGAGCCGGTAACCATCCCTGCAAAGGGCTCGGCGAGTCTGAATCTGGAAGGCACGATGCCAGATGTCGGGACGATCTCTGATCCTCATGCCATAGAGAACCCAGCAGTCCGTAACATGAATATTGTACTCGATATCTCAGGGATAGAGCTCAGCATAAAACAACCCGAAGGTATCGGAGGCGTCTCCTTATGACTGAAGCAACTCCAACTCCCGACTTTCGCAGGATGAATATACCCGGCGTCGT
>JAUWCK010000274.1 GCA_030609345.1 Methanosarcinales archaeon
TTAGACCTCTTCGAGGATCTCCTGCACCTGTTTTGCCCTCGCTTCGATCTCCATCATAATCAGCCCGAGTTGCGCGCCGGAGTCTGCCAGTGCGATTAGAATCGCCTTCTCGCCGGCTGGCTGGAGCAGTATCGTACCCTGCTCGGTCTTTACGTGGATATCGCTCACCCCCCCGGTCCCCATCTGGGTGCTTGCAGTCTCGGCACTCGCCATGATCGTGGAGCAGAGCGCGGCAACGATCCGCTCGTTCATCTCAGGCGGCATGAGAGCCGTGATCAGTAATCCCTCCTTGGAGACGATGCCAGCCGCCTTGATCTGCCCCACCTCCCCGAATCTGGCAAGGACCGTGTCCAGTTTATCCTTCTTGGTCTCAGGCATTTTGCTCACCTATTTAATCATCACTCGATCATCTCAAAGGTCACCATGCAGTCCCCGAGTTCTATTGTTTCATTGGTTATTCGTATCTGGAATTCCTCGCCAAAGACCTTCCTGGCTGCCGATGCTGCATAAAATCCAGAAGGGCAGAGAACGCACGAAGTAATTCCTTTCTCGCGCAGATATTTAAGCGCGAGTGTGTTGATGCAGTTTTTTACGCGGCATCGAACCTTCTTTTCATCGGTATCCGGAATACAGTGGATCTCATCCGCAACCTCGAGTCCGACAAGCATCTTTGCAAGATCCTCCATGAACTCAGGGATGGGTTTTCCGGGTTTAAACTCGATTCCAATATCTTTTTCGGTAGCAGTGATCAGATCGACGCCGACGAGCGGAACCATAGTGGTCTGCAGGATCGGTGCCCCTTCTCCGAGCGTCTCCTTCAAAGCCCGCTCGAATGCATAAGAGATCGCGTTGTAGACGACATAATCCACCTTCTCTCTACGCCATTCTTCGGTCATGATTCCGCCTCCTCTGTCATCGCACACTCTATTATTTTACACTCATCTCCTGGCTTTAATTTCGCATAGCCTTCTCCTTTGGTACCCTTCACAACATCGATGGCACCCCTCACAATTCCAGGTACCGGGCAGACCGTGGTCTCGAATGCATGTCCCCCGACCTTCTTCGGACAGACATTACAGTCCTTGATCGTAATCGTAACCAGACCCTCGTCCTCGACGATCTCGTACTCGCCTCCGAACTCGAGTTCATCTGCTATTATCCCGATCAACTCCTTTACCGGGGTGTCCCTGGTAACCATGCCCTTATCAAGTAGGAGTTTGCCGATTTCAATGCCTACGTATGATGTGAAGAGGTTGGTCTGTTCCTGACTCGATCTTCCGAATAGTTCTCCGATCGCGGCTCCCAAGCCCATGAATGTGCGGTGCAGATACTCGACCTTGTTATTCATCGAATCCTCCTTGTATCTGGTTCTTGGTTGAACTGACAGATACATAAGCTTTTGCCGATTATGAAGCTGTTGATATATCTGGCGCTCTGGTTCTGATTTGTATGTTTTTTAGATGTTCGAAACTTGAAGTGGTAGGGACGGGTCCTGAATATCAGTCACGGACCCCGTTTTGGAAAAATGGGGCATCAGAAGGATGCTCAGGTTTATATTGCTATGAAGACTGGGCACTGTCTAAAAATCCAGTGATTTATCACCGCGGAGATCGCAGAGGGCGCAGAGTTTTAAGACCGTTCCAATACTCGCTGGGTTTTCTGATGCCTCTGCGTTCTCCGCGTACTCTGCGGTAAAACTTAAGGATATAGTGATTTCACTGAAAAATTCGACAGTGTC
>JAUWCK010000178.1 GCA_030609345.1 Methanosarcinales archaeon
ACCGGAAGTCTGAACACGTCCTCGAGAATCGCTATTTCAGCGTCGCTCACCTTCGGATGCACCAGAACCCCTTTGTTGGTGGCGATTCCAGCCATACCAACCGTCTTTAACCCGGCGATGGTCGCCCTCTGCACATCCACCTGCAACGTCTCCCTAACCACCGCTACCGCCCGATCAGAGAGAAGCGGGTGCACGATTGCAGCGGTGTCGTTTGCAAGAATGATGTTTCCGCAAGCGTTCATGCGGCTCGGGAGCGGCTGGACATCACCGAACTCCCGCAGTTCTTCGATCTCCCCTGGGTGCGCATACTTTGAGACCACAAACCCGGTGCAGTTCCCGCACGACAGCGATCCCACGATGAAACTCCCTGCCAGCGAGACCTGCACAATCCGAACCTGCAGCGCATCCTCGATCTGTTGCGCGACCGCGTCAGGCACACCTGCCGGAACGAATGCTACGTTCTCGGTCACTGTGGCGAAGACGCCGAGTACGGTACTGCCATAAAGCGTCAGTTTTCGATCCAGCGCACTCTCACCTCTTCAAGAAAGCTTTCAGCACCATATTCGACGCAGACAAAACAATCAAGCGAGTTCCGCCTCCACAACACCGTCCTCAAACCGCACGGCACGCACCCTGATACGCCTCGGCGGCTTCTCTGACCCCCGCCTCCAGATCGCTTCATTGATCGTGCGATCCAGTTTGACGCTCTCGGAATCCGTCTTCATGTGCCTTGTGAGGTACGCGCGCACCTCTTTTACTGCCCTCTTACTCCGCTTCCATCTGGCAGTGCTCTTCACAGACCGCAGCGGTATCGTGTATATCTGTTCCTTCTCCATCATACTCAATCAATCCTCGGGTTCAATCCTTGATGCTGTTCCTTCTCCAGTGACGCCTCTTCGGATGGGTTGAAACCTTCCGATTCGTCTTCATAATCGCCCAAACAGGAACACGCTGGTTCTGATTGTGTGCCTTTGCGAGCAGTTTCTTCTGTCCTTTCGTTTTTTTGGTCATATAATCACTTCATGTCAGATGTAAATCTGTTAGTATCTTTTCGCCTATTAATTCATCGTTTGCATATACTTTGATCACCACATGATATGTTCCCGCAATTGAGACTTTTCCGATCTTTGTTTCGACTTTCGCGGGCAGATTAAACTCTGCACACAATTCATGCGACTCTCCGCTATCGATCCGATCGTCGAATTCGAGTGTGTACTCCTCGGTCTTCTCTTCGGCAGACATGCTTTTCATACCAAGGTTGACCTTCCAGTCATCCATCTTGACGGCAGTTGCGGTCATGATGATCTTCTCTTTCGTAACGGTCTCGCTTCCATTGTTACAGATCGTTATGGTCGCATCAGAGGGAGCTCCGAGTTTCAGTTGGGATGTGTCGATCGATTTGACATAAGGACGCTGTGGCGGCACCCATGGGGTAGTTGGTTTCTGTTCGGACGGTTTATCGCCGCCGATGCAGCCGAACACAGAACATACGATGATAAGTGTGATAATAATTGCGGATATATTTTTCCCTGTGATTTTATTGTCTTTTTTCATAATTGCTATACACCACCCTATCATATAAAACATTTGAAGCGTTCGGCGGGATATGTTTGTGACCTGGTGCCAAAGCGATCAAAGCATTTATGTATTACCGGCACGGTATCTGGTATGCAACCATGCCAGCGGGGTAGGGTAGCCAGGATATCCCGTCGGGCTCATAACCCGAAGATCGATGGTTCAAATCCATCCCCCGCTATAATGCACGCAACGAACATCCGACTGCGCGATTTTATTGTTACGGACAATGACTGGATCTTTGCAGTATCCGGTTACGACCATGCCGGTGGCGTGCAGGCAGTCCTCAGATATATACCTGATCAGAACGGCGATCGCGAGATGGGCGGTGTCAGGTATCGCAAACTTGATTTTGACGAGTCTGGCGAGTTTCTGGAGAAGAACCGTGCTTCGTGGAAGTTCCGTCTGCCCGAAGATGCGATCTCAAAGGTTCTCAGATCGAACGAGCGCATAACCGCCCTTGCAAATGAGGATCCGCGGGTCGCTGTGATCGTTGACGTGCTTAAGAGTGCCGGAATCCCGATCGATAAGATGGGGGTCACGGGTTCGATGCTTCCCGGATTGCAGATCGAAGGTTCGGATATCGATTTCGTGGTGTACGGGCGATACTGGTTCCTTGCGAGAGATGCGATTCGGCAGGAGATTTCGAGAAACGCAGGCAGAGACGGAAACCATGACCGAAATCGAGACAGTGATCGAGACCAAGATTCGGACGAACTCGAGATCACAGAGATCAGCGAGGAGATGTGGCGCCAGATCTATGCGAAGAGAGTGCCAGAGATCTCATTTGAGGAATTCTTGACCCATGAATTGCGGAAAGGGAACAGGGGCATGGTGGGCGGTACGTATTTTGACCTGCTCTTTGTCCGTGACTGGGATCAACTGCCAGTTACACAGGAGCGCGGAACCGATCTGCGGCGGTGCAGCTTGACCGCGCGGGTTCTAAGCGCAGATCTCGCATTCGACAGTCCCGCGGTATACAAGATCGACCATCCGGTCGTATCCGAGATCCTCTGTTACACGCATACTTATGCAGGTCAGGCGCTGGCTGGCGAAGTTGTCGAGGCGCGGGGCATGATGGAGGATGTGCGCGGTCAGAAGCGCCTCGTTGTCGGGACATCGCGTGAGCCGGTCGGCGAGTGGATGCGGTCGCTCGACCTGTTAGGTCGCGTCCCGCAGTCAAAGGAGTGACCGGGCCATAATGGGCTAAGCGATAATTGCCGGAAGCGCCCTATAAATTGAGACGGAATTGCGGAATTGCGGAATTTTTCGGATCAAAATCATAGTTCACAGAAACTCGACATCTTCATCGATCGGCGCGGTCATGGCACTTCCATCGTGAGCATCGATCATGATGCTGCCCTTCATACCTTTAACCTCCCAGACTGGCAGGTACACAAGTTCCATCTCGAGATCGATGTCCTTTGCCATGGGTCTCACTGTCCTGTGCTCGGTGATGATGGCACCGCCTGATGTGCTGGTGGAGGATACGTTTTTCGTGTTGCTCTCAATCGCATCGTTTAGTATCTCTTCCCTGGCTTCGATTTTCGTCACGGTCGGGCTTTTTATCTCGTAATCCGGGCAGGGAACCGATATGGAATCGCATACCTCCTGCAGATGCTCGTGTTTCTCTCTGTTCAAGGCATTGATCGCGCCCGAGCCCTCTGCTGATAGGTGTATCGTCTTTGTCTTGTGCTGCCGGTACGTATCAATGACGTATCTATAATTCCAGAACGGCACAAACTCGATGGCAGCACCGGTTATACCGCTGACGAACCCCTTCGCAGTCGCGATCGCACGTCTCTCATCCACGCGTATAGCCGCGCATCGAAGCTGCAGCGCATCACGCGAATCATTTGCGATCTCGATGATCTCTGGCATCCTGCCAGCAGAAT
>JAUWCK010000049.1 GCA_030609345.1 Methanosarcinales archaeon
AAAACTGCTGAGCGATGAAAAGGAGCGGGCAGAGCATGTGATGCTCGTCGATCTCGGCAGAAACGATGTGCGGATGGTGTCGAAACCGGGAACGGTTCGAGTCGAGGATTTCATGACTGTGCGGAAGTACTCGCATCTCCAGCACATCGAGAGCACGGTTACAGGAATACTGCGAGACGACTCTGATGCGTTCGATGCGACACGCGCGATCTTTCCCGCGGGCACGCTATCCGGTGCGCCGAAGATCCGTGCGATGGAGATCATCGACGCACTCGAGAAGGATGCCCGCGGGATTTACGGCGGCGGCGTTGGATATTACACATGGAACCGGGATGCTGACTTTGCAATCGTGATCAGGACGATTGTACTTTCCGGAGACAGGATGCTAATCCAGGCAGGGGCTGGAATCGTTGCTGACTCGGATCCCACGTACGAATATCTGGAGACCGAGCGCAAGATGGCTGCGATGATGAAGGTGATCGAATGAAAATACTGTTCGTGAATAACAAGGACTCGTTCGTCTGGAATCTCGTCGAGTATGTCTCGATCTTCGAACCGGATACCGTGGTCATCCCGAACACAATAACGCTTGAGGAAGTCCGGGAGATCGACCCGGATGGAATTGTGATCTCGCCTGGTCCTGGAAATCCGAACGATCCCCATGATATCGGATCGTGCATCGAGATCATCAGCGAGTGCGCGGTTCCCTTGCTCGGCGTCTGCCTCGGCTGTCAGGCGATCAATGTTGCGTTTGGGGGCACGGTCGGGCACGCGTCTGTTGGTCCGGTTCACGGGAAGGCGTCCGAGATTTATCATGACGGGGTCGGGATATACGATGGCATTCCGAATCCGTTTACTGGCGGCAGGTACCATTCGCTTGCCGTGGATCGGGTGTCGCCTGATCTCGAGGTTGTGGCACACAGTCCTGACGGCGTCATCATGGGAATCAGGCACAAGCGGCGGCAGATCGAGGGCGTGCAGTTCCATCCCGAGTCTGTGCTGACGCCGGATGGACTTGGGATGATCGAGCGGTGGGTGGAGATGGTGGCTGGTGGGCGTAACGTCACTCAGGGCTTGAGAATATCTCCCAGATCGAACGCATACACGCCAACACTCCGCAACGTCTCCTTGTCCTCGATCTGTTTTGCGATTATCCCGTAATACTCACGCCTCGAATCATTGTGCCACCGGATCAAGTCGGATTTGCGATGTAGAGCATTCAGTATCCTTGTTACATCATGCCGCGAGAGGTTGCTCCATTTCACCTCGCCGATGAACAACTGCCTAGCGCCATCCGTATCAGCCCCGGTGGCAACGATATCGATCTCATCACCACGATACCACCATGCTCCGCAATCGTCCGGTAAAAATCCAATATTGAGCCTTCTCCGTCTGATAAGGTCACGTATCAGCTCTTCGAAGACGAATCCGAGATATTGATCGTATTTCTTCTCTATTTTTGGTGTGATATCGATTTCAGCCTCGATATTATTCTTATTCGGAAGTACAAATCGGAAATAGAATTTAAAATAATTATCTTTTATCTTGTACAACGATCGCTTGGACTTGCTCGCGACGGTGGCAGGAAGTTCGGAATCAACGATCCCGACACGCCTTAAATTGTGGAGGTAGCGTGACAGCGCGCCTTTGTCGATACCGGTGGCGTTTGCGATCTCGGAAAGTTTTCTGTTTCCTTCTGCGATAGTTTTGAGGATGAACATGTAATTTCGCGGCTCTCTGAACTCTTCCCGGAGTAGAATGTCAGCCTCCTCGTACAGGAAACTGCCCTTCGACAGGAAATTCATGCGGAGATTCTCCCAGAAGTCGAGATCGGGCGAGAACTTCAGAAGATACTCAGGGATGCTGTCCATGCATCCATAGACTCGAATAAGCTCGTCGGTTGTGTATTTCGGGAAAAAATCCGCCAGATGTTCAAAATTTAATTTATCAAGTCTCCACTGCCCGCTTCTTCTGCCATATAATGGGGATTTGTATCCAAGAACCTCTGTTTCCATCATCCCGATGCTGGAACCACTCAGTATGAGCATTACATTTCGCTTGCTCAGGTTCAGATCCCATATTCTCTGGAAAAACGACGGTATGCCCCGGTTTAGCTTTATGAGGTATGGAAATTCATCAATTGCGAATATGATCCGCTCTTCGCCGCGATACCACCCGAAAAACTCGTCAAACAGCTCTTCGAACCCGCCGATTCTCATTTTTATGAACGAGTCTTCTCCGAGGAAATCCCCCATCTGCCGCTGCAACATTATGATATTCTCGGATTCACTGTATTCCGCGGGCAGAAAGTAAATCCCTGCCTTTCCGTGGAGAAATTCTGTGATCAGACGGGTTTTGCCAATCCTGCGCCGCCCGTAGATTATTATGAATTCCGGTTCTCCGCTTTCGTACCTGCTGTTGAGATATCCCAGTTCCAGATCACGGTTTATGAACCGTCCTGCAAATTGTTGATTCACAATCATTATGATTTACTGTCAACTACTTGAGCTTTTCCATCCCGGGTCTGTGCTGACGCCAGATGGGCAGGGGATGATTGAGCGGTGGGTTTCGGTGGTCCGGGGTTCATGACCGAACGCAGCATAAGGTGACAGCCCCCTGCCTGACAAGCCCTGACAAAGTATATATGTAGAGTTCATGGCAATGATATATCGATGCTCGACAGAGATGAGGGAACCATTGCGGTCAGACTGGCGCGGTCAGCGATAAAAGCCCACCTCTCAGGAGAAGTTGTGGAAACCGGCGATCTGCCAGAGGTGTTTGGGGAAAAGCGAGGCGTATTCGTTACCTTACACAAGAACGGAGACCTTCGCGGATGCATCGGCTACCCGGAGCCGGTCATGCCGCTTAAGGATGCGATTCTCGACTCTGCTGTGAGTGCTGCGGTGCGTGACCCGAGATTTCCGCCTGTCAGGTACGAGGAGATGGAAGAAATCGTCGTGGAGGTGACAATACTCACGCCTCCTGTAAAAATCGATGCAATGCCTTCGGACCTGTCGAAACATGTTGAAGTCGGAAGGCACGGGCTCATCGTCAGAAAAGGCGTCTATCAGGGTCTGCTGCTGCCACAGGTGGCGACAGAATGGGGCTTTGATGCAGAGGAGTTTCTCAGCCAGACCTGCATAAAAGCGGGACTGCTCCCTGATGCATGGCTCACCGGCGCAGCGGTGTATTCCTTCGAGGGGCAGATCTTTACTGAACTCGAACCGGATGGTGATGTCGTTAGCAAGGATTAGGATCGTTATAGGAGACGGGAGATGCCCAACTTGAGGCGGAACGCTTCGATGATCTCTGCCATGAGACTGTAATGGACTCCCGATAGGAGTCCATCGATGCCACTGCCTGTAAAGGCAGGGCATTATCCGCAATCCGTGGAGCGCTGCCGATAACAGGCATTGTGAGCAGATGGGGCGATGAGATATACTTCTCGACATCAGTGATCGCACCGGAAGAGAACCAGAAGGAACTTGTCGAGATCGGCGATCTCGGGTACTGGCTGCCGCAGAACATGTTCTGCATCTTCTTTGGACCGACTCTGGCAAGCAAGGGCGATGAGATACGCCCTGCAAGCGCTGTCAACGTCTTTGGGAGGATTATCTGCGATGCTACCGTTGCTCTGCTGCTGATTAGGGGGTTGCTCGGATGCTGGAACTAAAAGCACGGATCAGGGCGCTGCTGTGAAGGACTGGCGCGTAAAGACTATTCACGATTCCTGATAGTGATCATGGTAATCGTGACATTCTCCACAGGTCTGTCTCTGGAGTCTGTCTCTACCTCTGCAATCGCACGCACGACATCCATCCCGTTGATCACCCTGCCAAATACCGCATACTGCCCATCAAGTTTGTGTTGCGCTCCATCACAGATATAGAACTGGCTGGATGCGCTGTCCGGATGCTGTGATCGCGCCATGGCAACCGCGCCATCGACATGAGTCAGCTCGGGATGAGTCTCCAGCTTAATCATCTTTCCAGAGCCGCCTGTGCCATCGCCTTTCGGATCTCCGCCCTGAATCATGAAGTCGTCGATCACGCGGTGGAAGATCAGACCATTATAGAATCCGCGATTTGCCAGTTCGATGAAGTTTGAGGTGGTGTCCGGCGCCCGCGCTTCATAGAGTTCCATGGTCATCGTCCCCATGCTCGTCTCGATATCAGCGATCCGGTTCTCTTCCTCGGTCTTCTCCGTCGTATCTGCCACAGTGGTCCCCTTGTCGCTGTCAGCACCATCATCCCCAGCCACCACATCTTCACTGCCGATAGAAACGAGTTTCACATCAAAGATCAGCGTCTTTCCTGCAAGTCGATGGTTGAAATCAATCACAACACTCGTATTTGTGACATCTGTTATGGTGCCTACCTGCCCCAGACTGGTGGTGAGCTTTTCTCCGATCACAGGCGTGATGCCTGCTGCACGCAATTCTTCGACCGGAACGGTTTGGACCATCTCCTCGCGGTGGACTCCATAAGCGTCTTCCGGCGGTATGGTCAGAGTCTTCTCTTCGCCTACAGCCATGCCAACGACACCAGCGTCAAATCCCTTAATCATCTGCCCTGCGCCGACCGTGAATCCGAGCGGCTGATAATCCCTACTTGGATTGTATACTCCGTTTTCGATCGCAACGTCCTTCACAGATGTGTCAAAAACAGTACCGTCATCCAGTCTTCCGGTGTAGTCCACTAAAACTTGGTCGCCTTCTTTGACTGCCGCTGCATTGCCGCCGCTATCCGGGTCTATGCAGCCACTGCTGACAAGGATCAATGCCATTACGGTACAGATAATAAGTCGTTTGTTCATGCCGATCACCCTATTTCTGCGTTTGTGCTATATAAGTGCTGTTATGAGTCTTTGGTAACGACTCTGTCGTCGAGGCTTGCGTTATCTCGCGTTGCGGTACCAAAAACCCGCAGACTTTTTGATATTTTCGAAATCAGGTTTTTTGGAAAACTACAGAGGACACAGAGTGACACAGAGGGGGCGAAAGATAAAAATAACAACTCTCTGTGATCCTCTGTGCTCTCTGTGGTTTAATCTTCCTTAGTATAACCGGATCCTTAGGAAGTGAAAAAGTGCATCGACGCGAATTACAGAGAGAGCCACGAACATCTTATGTGATCGCAGCGCAAGGGTTGGCTGATGGACATCGAGGGATACGCAAAACGAGGGCTCACCAGGCGCGACCCGGACCTCGAACAGAAACTTACCGACCGGATACTCGAGATCAAAGACATCCCCCCTGAGAGAGCGCGTGATATCGCCAGCGCAACGATCATAGAAGCGCGTGCCACGCTCCGCCCCTCAGGAGAGATCCTCAGCCCGATCGCGTCAGGGGTTACGATGGGCGAGTTCGGTGTCGGGTCGAGGGGTGCTGGTGATTTTTATGCGCACGAGAAGATCGCTGAGGTGATCGGAAAGACCGACGCCATCGTTGATTCGTCACACCTCGATGATTCGGGCGTGGTGCGCATCTCCGGCAAGGAGGATCATGACCAGTACGTCGTTTTGAACATCGATGGCATCCACTCACGGTTAAGCGATTTCCCGTTTCTTGCTGGGTTTCATGTAGCGCGTGCCGCACTCCGGGACATCTATGTGATGGGCGCACGCCCGGTTGCGATGCTGTCAGACATCCACATCGCGGATGACGGCGATGTCGGGAAGATCTTCGACCACATCGCAGGCATATCAGCAATCGCCGAACTGACGCACGTGCCGCTTATCACCGGAAGCACGCTTCGGATCGGCGGCGACATGGTGATCGGGGATCGGATGACCGGCGGCGTCGGCGCTGTCGGGATCGCCAGTGACCTCACGGCACGCATCGATGCTGCGCCGGGCGATGTCATCCTGATGACAGAAGGCGCAGGAGGCGGCACGATCTCGACTGCTGCGCTCTATTACGAGATGCATGATGTCGTTGATGAGACGATCAACATCACATTCATAGAGGCATGCGAGGCGCTCTTTGCGGCTGATCTCCCGGGAAGGATCCATGCGATGACCGACGTCACCAATGGCGGGGTACGCGGCGATGCCAAAGAGATATCGAGAACTGCCAGAGTGAAACTGGTATTTTTTGAGAAGAAGATGCGAAATTTGGTGAATCCGAAAGTTCTTTCGATGCTTGAGTCGCTTGAGATCGATTATCTCGGGGTATCTTTAGATGCGCTTCTCTTGATCGCGCCGCCTGACGCTGCATCCGACATTATGGACGCGATCAGGGGTACAGGGGTCAGGATCGATGTGGTCGGTGAGGTGTGCGAGGGTGAGGGTGCCGAACTGGTCATCGATGGCGAGGTCCGCGATTTCACGCCGCGATTTCGAGAGTCCGCATACACCCCGATCAAGAAACTTGTCGGCGAGGCAGCGCCAGAGGATTACGAGCGGATGTGTGCGGCTGTCGACCATGCAGCAGCGGAGGCGGCGGAGAAGAGGGATCGGGTGGTGGCAAGGGTGCGGGGCGCGTAAACCCGCTTGACGCGCTCATGATCCTGCAAGCCACCGCCGACGCGATGGAATTGGCTCGAGTTGTCCCCGGGTCCGGGTACAACTGAAATTACAGTCACTGGCTGGCAAGTACTGCCACACAGATTGTGCAAATACCAAAGTTCTTGTTCAGGATCAATATCGGGCAGGTTCCAGAATCATCCGGTCTGGCTTGCAAAGATAGATTACAGACAAGCGCAAGAGATAGGAAACCCTGAATTAGATACCGAGCACAACAATGACCCAACCACAAGACCACCTCACAGAAAAGTCAGACCGATACAGACGGTTGCTTGCCGACGCGCTCTCAAAAACGAGCATCGTGCCTGACAGATCGTCGCACCTCCACGCCGTCGCAGAAGATTATTTATTAATGGCGGAGTCCTATTACAATGATGGCGTCCATTTCCTCGATGGAGGCGACCAGGTCAATGCGCTGGTCGCTTTCAGTTACGGACATGCATTCATTGATGCAGGCATTCGGCTGGGCGTCTTCTGTGAGATGAAACAATGAATTACAGCGTGACGATGGAAGCGGCATGGACAGTGCGGGACGTAAAGACAGTAGACGATGCTATCGGTGTTGCGATCTCGGAGACAGGCAAGCGATTTCACCCAAAACTCAGCTTCGTGGATATCGAGGTCGGATCGATCGTGTGCCCGAACTGCGGCGAAGAGGCAGAGGCAGCGGTGCTGGTCGCAGGTACCGCACTTGTTGGACTCATACTCTCGATGAAGGTCTTTGATGCGGAAAGCGAGGAACATGCGGCACGGATCGCCAAATCGATGATCGGGCGTGCACTAAAGCGCGTGCCCCTGCGCGTGATCGAGGTTGCGGAATGGAACGGATAGGCGAGGTACTGAG